>JAXJWW010000073.1:0-116858 GCA_036307825.1 Treponemataceae bacterium
CAAAATAAAAATTACACTCATTTTACAGTTGATATTTTTCAAAAGGATTCTTTGCCAGATTTGTCGGATATCGAAATTCTTATCAACAACGCAGGAATTCAAACTGGCACCGAAGATGATATCAAAACCAATTTGCTTGGCACCATGTATGTTACCGAAAAATACGCTTTCCAAGAAAAAATCAAATCGGTTTTATTTAATAGTTCAGTTTCAAGTCTTACCGGAAACGAATTTCCAACCTATGTTGCTTCAAAAGCCGGAGTTACTGGCTACATGAAAAATTGCGCCATCCGTCTTGCAAACGAATTTAAGGCAACTTGCAACGCACTTTGTTTTGGTGGCGTCCTCACAGAATTGAACAAACCTGTTATGGAAAAACCAGACCTATGGAAAAAGATTATGGATGTTACTCCTCTAAAAAAATGGGCAACTCCAGAAGAAGCTGCCCAGTGGTGTTATTTTATGACTGTTACAAACACTTTCTGCACAGGTCAAGCCATCGACATTTCTGGCGGCGAAAGAAACTGCGCAGATTTATTCGTTTGGGAGTGAATTTTAGTTTGACTCCCATAACAAGAAATCTAAGTAAAAATAATATTCAAGTGAATTACAGTTTTTTAATTCAACTTGATATTTATTAACTAGATCATCAAAGATTCCATCAATGTTTCCTTGCCAATTTTCAGGATTCCAATTTGTTTCTGGATACAACTCCTTTAGACGAATTCGATTATTATTATCGTAAATTATTTTATATTTTTCTGGACTTATAAGATAACAAACTTTACTGAGATAACTCCAAAAATGTCGTCCCTCTATTCCCTCTATTTTCTTAGTCCAATCATATTCTCCACTTTTTATCTCTTCTCTATTGTCCCAAATATCTTTAAAAAATGCCTCTCTATTTATTCTTGGAAGGGTACGAAGTACACCATATGTATTCCCCATAGCAATTACAGCATTTTTAAATGATTCTTTGTCTTCATCTTTAATATATTTGTTAAACCATTTATGGTACATCTTTTTTGTTTCGATATTAAATTCTTCATATAGTGATTTATATTCCATGGACTACACCTCTAATGTATTTTTAACTTTCAACTTGAAAGCATATTAATTATAGTTCTTACAATATTCATTGTAAAGTAAATTTTTATTTTTTCAACACAAAAGCTATGGCTCATTTTCATGTTGAATAACCTTGATAGTTTCACTATCTTCACTTGCTTTTTTTATTGCCTCTTTAAGACTGCTTTTTGCTGACTTTGAAAGTTCTCCTCCATATATTTTAACTTCTTTAAGATAAGAGAATTTAAAACACTCTTTATCAAATTCTGTTATCGATGCTGGAATGTAAATCTCATTAAGACTATAACAGTTAAATATCAAATTTCTAGGAATTGATGTTACACTTTTTGGAATTTTAAGAAATTCCAAGGAACGACAATCCATAAATGCAGCATCACCAATTTCAGTTAATGACTCTGGCAGTTGAATTTGACTTAGACTTTCACAAAAATTAAAAACATAATTACCAATTTTTTTAAGAGAATTTGGTAAGTTTATATTCTTTAGATTTCTACAGTCACCAAAAGCACCTTCTTCGATAGTATTAAGAGTGTTTGGTAATATAACAGTTTCTAAATTCATCCAGCCAAGACATACTCTAGGGTTAATCATAGTTACACCATCAATAACATTTAGAACATTTAAATTATATGTTGATTCTTCTATTCCCACTAGAACTGTTTTATCTTTTGAATATATAACGCCATCTATATTTATATATTTTGTTTTGTTTTTTGTATCCATAAAATCGTACAACATATCAATATTAGTTACAATAAATTGTTTTTTATCATCATTTACATATTCTGATGCAATAAATGAACATTTTTTACCTTCTTCCACATAAGGACTCATTTTTGCCCAAATTTTTGGTGGAAAGGTACAATGACAATCTCTCTCATCATCACTTAAAATAGCAAATGCCATTTTTCTTTCCCTAAAGGTAGAGATAATTCTAAGATCTCGTATTATACCCGATATTTTTAGTGTATCACCCATACCATCATAATTGAGGTTCAACATCATTTTGTATAATTTTTACATCTACACCATCAGCTGTTGTTCTTATATAAGTGTCGGAAGATTTTTTTTCCAAATATCGATCTGCCTTTAAAGCAGAAGCTAGACTAATTTTTGCACCTTTTTCTTCTGTATACATAAAATTACTCCTATAGACAAATCTTATTTTAGTCTGTTTTATTCCCTTTTATTTGAATAATACAAAACTTTATAAGTGCATATATTATAGTTTAAAAAAATCAGTTTCTATCAAAAAAAATTATTGAATATCAATAAATTTTTCAGTTTTTTATTAAAATTGCCATTCATTTATATAGGAAACTTTTACAAAAAGTATAAAAAGTGTTAAAAAACTGATTTTTTTTTGTAAGTTTTCGAGAAAAAAAAACTATACTATACCAGAATACTTACTTTTAACATTATCTTGTAACTTACTCAATTTGAAAATTAGTATTATAAAAGAAAATTCAGGAGATAATATGTACGGAGCAATTTTAGGCGACATTATAGGGCAACCTTATGAAGATGATTTACATACCGAAACAAAAGACTTTCCTCTCTTTACGGAAAATCCAGAATTTTCAGATGATACAGTAATGACTATTGCAATTTGTGATGGAATTTTATCAGCAGGTTTAAATTCAAACGAAGCAAAAATGAAAAAAGCAATGATAGAATCAATGCACAAATGGGGGAATGATTATCTCGCCGCAGGTTACGGTGGAACTTTTTACCACTGGCTTATTGCAAAAAGTTATGAACCATATAACAGTTTTGGGAATGGAAGTGCAATGCGAGTTTCCTCAATTGGTTGGTTTTTTGAAACATTGGAACGCACGAGAGAAGTTGCTCGATGGAGTGCAGAAGTTACTCATAATCATCCTGAAGGAATAAAAGGAGCAGAATCTGTTGCAAGTGTAATTTGGCTTTGTCGAAAAGGTAAATCAAAAGATGAAATCAAAACATTCATTCAAAATGAATTTGGCTACGACTTAAGCAGAACTTGTAATCAAATTCGGAGTGAATATACTTTTGATGTAAGTTGCCAAGGAACAGTTCCCCAAGCAATTACAGCATTTTTAGAAGGTTGCGATTTTGAAGATGTAATTAGAACTGCAGTAAGTCTTGGTGGCGACAGCGACACACTAACCTGTATCGCAGGTTCAATGGCAGAAGCCTTTTATGGCGTCCCACAAAACTTAAAACAAAAATGCCTAGAACTAACCACATCACAAATGCATGATGTGATAAAAAATTTTGAATTTTTTTGTAAACACTAAATTACATGTTAAAATATAAATATCTATTTTTTTGAGAAGAAACCGAATGAGCAACGATAAATTTGTAATCGAAGATACAATTTTAAAAGAAGTTAATAAAAGACTACGAAAAGTGGAAATTCCTAAAGGAGTAACTTCTATCGCAGAAGGTGTTTTCGAAAACTGTAAATCACTTCAATCTATTGTTATTCCAGAAAGCGTAACTTCTATCAATAAAAATGCATTCGATGGCTGTCCATCACTTAAAACTATTAATTTCTTAGGAACAAGAAATCAATGGAAGTAACTAAAGTTAAAACTTGACGGTAACATAATCGTAAAGTGTAGTGATGAATAGCAGTAACCAACAAAAATTAAACCCTGTCCAAAATTTTGTGTAAATGGCAGGGTTTAATTATAAACGGGAACTCTCCCGTCAAAAAGTATTGAAAATTGATTAACTGCTAGTGCCCATTCTTTTATCGGCATAGTCCAACGGGTGCTAGCCTCTCAAAAAATCCATAACTAAATTCACCATGATTTCTTTTTCTGTCATAAAATTTTTCATACAAATTTTTTTCAAGCAAATTGAATAAGCAAGAAAACAATTAATCCAATAATAGTTCCATTTAATACAATCGAAAAAATAAGTTTTGCAATTTCTTTTTGTTTTGATGTCATATTTACTCCCATAAAAAAAAATGATATCTAGGAATTGCTAAATTCATTCTTTTTACAATAATGCTTTCACATTCCTAGATATCTAAAATTATACAAGACAATCTGTATCATCTAATGACACAGTAGATTTTTTTCAAAAACTTATTGATCTGCTCTCTTTAAAAAAGGACAAAAACAAATTTGACTGGTGCCAAAAAGGGGACAAAACAAGAATACTCTATTTAAATTTATTACATTATACCTTGCCACAACATTGCCGAATTTTGCCATAACGGATTTTAAAGATAAAATTCTGTTCGGCAGGAGTCAGAGTTTGGTTTTGTTGACATTTTGATAATCATGTCCCACAGAAAATTTTACAGAGTCGAATTTCCTTTAGTTCTTTTTACAGAATGGGATATTTTTCCGTTGGCATCATATTTATACCATTCTTCAACACCACAAGAATCTTTTGTATGAATTATTTTTCTCTCATCATCGTAATCCCACCATTTTTCATAGCCACTAGATTTTTTAAGATGAATTTCTCTTCCGTTAGCATCATATTCCCACCAGCTTTCTCGACCCAGAAAATCTTTATGATAGATATTATTTCCGTCATTATCATATTTCCACCATTCTTCTCGACCTCTAAAATCTTTAGAATGAATTTTATTTCTATTTTTATCGTAATCTTGCCATAATTCTTTACTAACTACATTTTTTCCGTGGATTTGATTTCCTTTATCATCGTAATCCATGAACATTTCTTTTCCCAGAAATAAATTTTTGCAATAAATATTATTCCCATTTAAATCAAATTCCTTATGTAAATCATTTATTGAATCTTTGTAAACAATTTCATTTCCGTTGGAATCATATTCATGATATCTTTCTTGACCCTTAGAATCTCTGAAATAAATTTCTTTTCCATTAGCATCATATTTCCACCATTCTTCATACCCATCAGAATTTTTAGAATGGATTTGATTTCCGTTATTATCGTATTCATACCAGGCTTCAGAACCATGAGAAGATTTAAAGTGGATTTGATTTCCGTTGGAATCATATTCATACCAGGTTTCTACACCATAAGAATCTTTAAAATAGATTTGATTTCCGTTATTATCGTATTCATACCATCCTTCAATCCCACCAGAATGTTTAAAATGGATTTGATTTCCGTTATTATCGTATTCATACCATTCTTCATAACCACCAGAATGTTTAAAATGGATTTTATTTCCGTTAACATCATATTCATACCATTCTTCATGACCATCAGAATCGTTGAAATGAATTATATTTCCATTAGCATCATATTCATACCATTTTTCATAACCTTTAGAATCGTTGAAATGAATTATATTTCCATTAGCATCATATTCCCACCATTTTTCATAACCACCAGAATCTTTGGTGTGTATAACATTACCATTTGAATCATATTCTTTCCAATATTCATAGCATTCTGATTGTTTTACATAAATTTGATTTCCATCACTATTATATGTATAGAATTTTTCAACCCCATAAGAATTATGCGAATAAACTTCATTTCCGTTACTATCGTATTCATACCATTTCTCAAAACCCTCAGAATTCTTAGAATGGATTTTATTTCCCTTGGCATCATATTCATACCATTCTTCAAAACCATCAGATTTCTTGAAATGAATTTTATTTCCATTTTCATCGTACTCCCACCAACTTTCAAGTAAATCAATGTCACTCATAATTTTTTATCCTCCACAAAAATTTTATCAGTTTTGTTAGTTTTAAATTTTAAGACAGTATTGAATATATTGCAACTTTTTAAAATGTCAATTAAATATAATTTAGTAAGATTTGATATAAGAAATAGTAACAAATTTTCAACGGAGACTCATCACAAATTTGTTTAAAAACTGAATACTATAAAAAATGATTTTAGAGGTTTATAGGAAAAATAAAGTATCTGGAACATAAAGTACAGTATCTTGAAGCTCTGGCAGAGACCTGTGATATAGATATTGCAAATGTCACAAAAAAAACGCTACAGAGCTATCAGACTTGCTGTCGAACGAACCGGAGGAAATCTGACTTTATTTTGCTCAATAGCAAATGTAAACAGAAAAAACTATTATTCCTTCCTGAATCAGAAGGAAAAAACAAATGATGATGAACTTATTGAATTCATTGTGACAACCCAGAGAAAACATCATTTTGGAATTGGATATAGGACAATGACTTCTATGATAAAAAATCATAATGAAAGACCTAAATCTGAACTTGGGGGACTTCCACCGGAGCTGTTTCGGTTACAGATAAAAGGAACTTTTGAATTTGTTGAAGAAGACCCTCCAAAATGATTTGCTAAATTTAACCAATTTAAATAAAAGTTATAATTTTCAAAACTAAAAATAAACTGTGGCAAAACTTCCCCTGCCCTGCCACAGTTATCCGCCGTCAAAAAAATTAAGTTAAATTAGCAAATCTAAATTAATTCCCAAAACCAATTGGACCACTTTCATTTGATTCCAATTTTTCGTCTTTACAATATGCTTCCAACTCTTCAAATGAAGTACTCTTTCCTGTTAGAACTTCCTTCATTGTAGCTTTACGAACAATATTATCGATTTCAGCACCACTAAGTGAATATTGAGAAGCAAGTTTTTCAATCGATTGTTTGTTAAGCCAAGAAACTTTGTTTTCCCAGATTTTTTTCTTCACTTCTAAGTTTGGCTTTGTAAATTTAAGTTTGAACAAAAATCTTCTTTCAAAAGCCTCGTCAAAGTTGCCAGGAATATTTGTTGTAATGATGAGAATTCCCTCTTGCTTTTCAATCCAATCTAACAAAAGGGACTGAATTTGATTTTGAGAAATTTCTCCATTTCTTGGAGAATCCACTCTTTTTCCAAACAAAGCATCTGCTTCATTAAATAAAAGAATTGGAATATCTTCATTACTTTCTTTTGCCTGTTTACACATGTGGGCATATCGTTCAAATAAGGCAGAAAGATTTGTTTCTGTTTCGCCAACCCATTGACTTTTCATTGCACCAATATCAACATGATAAATTGCGCGACCCGTTTTTCTTGCAACTTGGAATACATTTCAGTTTTTCCAGTTCCACTTTCGCCATAAAGCATGATACAAACACCTTTGGGCATAGATTTTTCTGCAAGACGACTTTGGATTTTTTCGAGATTTTCTTTTTCAAGATATTCAGTTAGAGATTCAACTTCATTCTTGATGTTATCCATGTAGAAAATTTCTTTTGCGGCAATATCTTCTGGATAAATGAGATTTCGATTTTTTTTCTTGCTTTTAATATAAAGCAATTTTTCATCGTTTGCCAAAACTGCATTCATTACATTTTCAGGTATTCGATAAAATTTTGAATTTGAATATTGTTTATCATTCATTTCACCAATAGTGATAATTCCCTTTTGTTCCAAGGAATCAAAAATTTCTCTAAATGACAAAATTCTAAGAACATTGACATCAATTTCATCTGAAATATGGGTAAAACATATTGGTCGTTCTTTATTAGCAAAATAAGTTAGAAAAACCAAACTGAAAATTGCAGCTTCAGTTGAATCTAAATTTAGAAATTTTCTAATTCGTTTGATTGCCATATCAAATTCAATATCACCACTTGATACATACAAACAATTTTTTTTCAAAACACGACATACTGTCCCAATGCTTTCCATTATCAAATTCATTCTACTGTAAATATCTGTCATAAGTAACAATCTCCTGTTGATACAGGTGGCAAGGGCGCCGTTACGCTTATTCCCTTGACTCACCTTCGTTTCGGTTATTTCAATCTTTTAGAACCGAAATAAAAAATTTTGCATTTAAATCTTTAGCTAAAAACAAAATTTACCAAGAATTAAAATTCGTCCATGTGTCCATGATAATATTCTGGTGTTTTTCCATTACTATCCTTTTTATTTAATAAATGTTCAAAATCAGAATCTTCTTTCATCCACTCATAAATTTTAGGATTTGTATTTACAGCTGCATAGTGAACAACATTTCTTCCATCAAAATCTCGAGCATCTAAACAAGCATTTTTACAAAGCAACATTTGGATAACTGCTGGATTTTCGTTGATTTTTGAAGCAAACATTAACACAGACATTCCATCAGAATCAGTTGTGTTTGGGTCGTAACCAGAATCAATCAAAGTTTCAAGAATTTCATATTTTGGATTTCCGCAAGCCATAAACATATGTTCTTCTTTCATCTTCTTAAGGAAAACTTTTAGAACATCTGAAGAATATCCATATTTCAAAGCTTTTTCCAAACAAGTTTCACCTTCATTATTTACACTTGAAGTGAAAAAGGCAGAACTTATGTAATCAGCAACTCTTTCGGACATATTAAAAGCAGCATGATGTAAAAGATTATCACCTCGCTTACTTTTAGCTTTAGAATTTGCACCAGCTTCCAAAAGAACTGTTAGAACATCTAAATTATCTTGCCAAGCGGCCGCATTCAACAACGCTGTAAAACCATCATCATCAGTATCTTCAATGTCAAAACCTTTTTTAAGCAAGAACTTTGTAATTTCAGGATTTGAATTGATTCCCGCAGCAGAAATTAATAGATTTTCTCCACCATGTGATGTGGCATACATATTTGCACCTGAATCAATTAATGTTTGAATAACTTCTGGATTTTCGGTATTACAAGCGGCTTCACAAATTGGAGTTGCGTCCCATTTATTTTTTGCTTCTAAATCTAATCCTTTTTGAATAAACAATCGAACTGTGGCAGGATAAGAAGAAGATGCAGCATAGTGAAGTAATGTATTTTTATCTTCATCAACAAAGTTGATATCATATCCGTAATTTAAAACATGCTGAATTAATTCTGTCGAAGGACTAAACTGAATTGTTCTTCTAAGCAACCGATTTTTATCATCTTGGTCAAATTTGTCAAAGTCTTTTGCCAAAAGATCAAACATTTCTATACTACCAATTGAGATTGCGTAATCAAACGCATTTCTAAGTTTTTTTTCCATAATTCTTTTCCTTTGTGTTGTTTTTCAACGAAATGAAAACAGCATTTAATAAAAAAGTCTGCAACGCAAACTTTAGATAAAAACAGTTTATTCGATAAACTGAACTGGCTTTTACCAGTCAGCCTACATCCCGATTTTACTAGCCTTACATTGTTTCTACAAAGTCCATTACTTCTTTGTAAACTTCTGCTAAGGCAGTTTGAATTTCCTCATTCTTTTCTGCGATACAATAAAGCAAATCACCATCAAGTACATTTTCCCAATCAATTTTACCACCGTTCGTACTTTTTTCGCCTTGTTTATTGATTAAGATTGAATCCCCGTATTTTGCTTTAACAACTTCCTCCATCAAAAAAGAAGTTAACATTTGTTTGATTTCCTTTTTATCATTTTCATCAAGTGATGGTTTCCCAACTATAAAGCCCATTCTGTTTTGAACCTTTGGATTAAATTCCATAACACCTGAAATTGGGAAACTAAAATCTGCTCTTGTTTCTACTGTCCATTTCTGACCCATAAAATTAAAATAACCTGTTCTTGCTTCCATACTGGAAACCTCCTTAAAATAATTGATATATAATATAAGAGTGCCTTATATCAATAAATTGACAAATTTGAATGTTTATTATGCTTTTTTTTATAAACTTAAAAATAACCTAGTTAGTCTATCACAATGAGATAGACTGCATTTTATTTCGTAAAACTTTTTTTAAGAGCCTAACCCCGTCCCTTTTATGCGTGTTTTTGAATATAAGAATTTATTCGAAAATCGTCAAATTTTTTTTTCAAATAATTACAAAAACTTTTGTGCATTCTTTCAATATATGAATGTTAATTAAATAAGAGAAGAAAAAACAATTTTCTTCCGATGGTGCTTTGTTTATAAATAAGTTTTGAAAAATTTTTACTCTTCCTGCTCCTCTGAAAAAATCCAGTCAAAAGAATAACATGGCGAAAAATTTTTTAACTTCATTTTAAGAATTTCGCTTGCACCTAAATTACAATGATCCCAAAGTGAGTGATTTAAAAATCCTAAGTGATATTCTGAATAAGGTTTTTCCCAAAAAAATTCTAACCATACATCTGAATAATTTTCTTTTTTTTCATCAGCGTTGTGTCCCAAAGTTGCTGAATTTAAAAGCATCATAGTATGAACATAATGAGAGCGCATTGCATCTTTTTTGGTGATTATTCCAAAAGGATGAGTAAACTTATAATTTAAAGTTGGGTAACTACATTCCCATTGTTTGAAAATATCAATTCCTTTTTCTGCAAGTGATTTAAAATCATTTTTCATTTTTTTAAAAGTATCATTGACAGAAATTTCGTAATCAAGCATTGCTCGGGCAATTTTTAAGATTTTTTTCTTTTCAAACCAAAAGAATTTTCTTCGGAAATATTTTGGTTCATAGTATTCTCTGTAATGAAGATAATCAGAAGAATTTTTATTTAGTTGTTTTTCAGGCAAAGGAAACTTTGTAATTTCCAAACTAATCTTATGATAAAAATCTTCTGGTTTAGCTTTTTCAAAAAGTTCTAATGGAATAAAATTATATCTATCAAGATTTTTATTTTTAGGATAAATAAAATCATGAGTTACTTTACAAATGAATCTATTAACATAAGCTAATTCTTCAAAGTTATTATTTTTCCATAAAGCCAAAGCATCAATTTTATTTGGAAGAGGCTTTCCATCTTCAAAGACTAATTTCCAATCAGATTCAGCTTCGTAATATCTTGTGTCATCATCTTCTGGTTTTGTTTTATCTTCGTAATAAAATCCAATTTCACCTCGAAGTTTGTAACCTTTGTAATAAGTTTTTCCTTCTTTAATCATTTTATCAAGTTGTTCTTTTATCAAAGCCATTTTGTCATAAAGTTCAACCATACGATTACAAAGTGCGTTATTGTTTATTAAAACATTGTCAATTTCTTCTATATTACAATATGAATTATCTTTCGATAAATAAAACTTATACTTAGGTGTGTTAAAACATTTGATAATTATTTTTGCACGAACTTCCCTTTTTGGAAGTCCATCTTTACCAGTAAGATAAACGGGAATAAGAAATTCAGCCGCTTTTAATGAACCAAAAGCCAAAGCTCTTTCAAAATTATCTGTTACATAATTTGCATCGATAATTTTACCTTCTTTAAATTTTTCTAACTCACGATTTGCAATCACAAAAAGTGCATCAGGATTATTTTGAGCAGCCGCTTTTTCTAACCACTGTTCTGCTTTTCCTATTGAAATATCTTGCGCAATTCCATCAATATATCTTTTTTTAACATAAGAGAAATTTACATCATTATCTTCTCTTTCCATGACTTGATATCTTTCTTGAATTTTTGCTTCGTGAAATTTTTTATTTTTAGAAAATTCTTTTAACGCATCAAGTTTAAATTTTTCATCACCACGAGAAGACCTAAGACAATCATAAATTGCATACTGAATTTCTGCATTGTGATTTTTAATTTCTGCTTCTAGCATTTCACGATATGAGTAACAATGAATATTTTTTACATCAATTCCATCAATGATTTTTGGCTTACAATAAAGTGGGCTACGATTTTTTTTCTTCATATTTTTCTCCTATACTAATTGTAAAATTCTCTATCATTTTTTAAAGTTCTGTCGCCATCAATTTTTTCTTTGATGTTCTCTGGAGTAATATTTTTCATAACATTCCCCTTACCAATTTTTTTAAAATGATATTTTGCTTTTTCATAATTTTGTTCAACGCCCCAACCATAAAGATAACATTCGGCGACTCCATAATGAGCTTTCTTATATCCAGCCTCAACAGCTTTCTGAAAATAATTAAAAGCATCTTCCAAAGTTCCAGAAACCCAATCGTGAATAATAAAATATCCTTCTTCGGCCATGGCACGAGGAAAACCAGCCCGAGCAGATTTTGTGTGCCACTTATGAGAAAGTTTTAAAGAATCGTTCTTGTGAGAATCTTCAAGCAAATATTCAGAATATTCAAACATCGCTTGTGCTTTTCCAGAAAAAGCATCTTCAACAATTTGAACAAAATTTTTATTTTTTTTGTACCATTGAATTGCTTTTTTTCTGTTTCCATAAGAAGTAATGTTATTTGACCACATGGCTTTTTTGGCTTTTGCTGATTTTTCTATAAAAGAAAAGCCTTCATTAAATTTGTCATCTTTCAATAATTCGTTTCCATACAAAAACTGCGCATTAGGCAAATTATTCTCTGCAGAGCATTTTAAATACTCTAAAGCTTCTTCTTCTGTTAATTCTACATAGACTCCATAAAAATCCTTAATTCGATAACAATGAAGTTGAGCCAATGGATAATTCAATTCGGATGCTTCTTTGAAAGAATCTAAAGAAGCTTTTAACAATGCTTTTTCGTCTTTTTCTATTTGTGCATAGAATTTTTTATCACCATTTTGAACAGAAAAAATAGATTTATGAACTTCGTTTGCCTTCTTTTCATAAACAATTCCTTGAAGAACTAGAGCAAAGGGATTTTTTTCAAGAGCAGCAGTAAAAACCCACCCGATAATAATTTCTTCGCCAATAAATTTATTGATAGTTTCTGCATATTTTTTCCAATTTTTAGAAATTATAATTTCTGCAATTGTAAGTTGAGCTTTCACATTTTTCATTTTTGCAAAAGGAAAAAGTAAAAACGCTTTTACAACATAAAAAACATATTCTGTCAAATCTTTAACTATATGACGAAAATTTTTAATTGCATTATTAAAATAAAACTTAATAGTAAAAATCAAATCTTTCATAATTCCTCCCATAAAAATTCTGGTATAAAACAATATTAAACCGTTAAGTCTATCAATAAATGAAAGACTAAATTATTTTTTGTACACATTAAATAAGAGTGAAATTATCACAAAAGTTGACAAAATCACATTTTTAAAATGAAAAATTAATCATCAGGCATTATTGGATTTGTTTCATAAAATCGTTTTTTGTGTTTGATTTTACAATTAAACTCGTCAAAATTTTCTGTTTTAATTCCAGATTCGTCATCATTTGACCAATAAGAACAAGGTAAATCCATCTTAACTGAAATAGGATTGGAGGGATTAAAATATGCAGAAAATGAATTTGGATCGGTTAAATCTCTAAACATAATTTCATTAAACTGAAGCAACAAATCAGAAGGGTAATAGTACCAAATTCTGATTCTATCATCTTGAATATTTTCTTGAAAATTGTGAAAAATTATTTCCATAACACAACTAGCATCGTGACAATGTTTGCTATCCTCATATTCATAAGCAAGAATTGTCTTAATATCGTATATATTTTCCAATGTTAAAGCTGTAACATCGCAATTATCTAAAGCAGACCCTCTCAATTTAACATTCCCAAAAGAAAAATTATCTTTTTTTGACATTTTTTCACCTCGTATAAAAAGTTTATACACTAATAATAAACAAGGAAGTCTTTCAAAGCGTGAGAGAGTAAAAATTATTTTAAGAATTTTTTTGTAGATAATTACAAAATCGTCAATTTTAAAACACAGAAAAACAACAAAATCGTTAATTTTATTTTGCAAAATTCCTACAAAATCGTTAATTGTTAGAAATTTTCCGAATACTTCCTTTCTAGCAAAAATAATTCACTTGGAGATTTTAAATTTCCTCTTCTTCAATAATTTCTTCTATCAATTCTTCAGAATCAGTTTTTATTGTACGCCTAAGCACAGTAACATTAGTTTACTTTCTATTTGCATTAGCAATTTCTTTTCGAATTTGTCTAAGTTCTCTGAGTTCTTCTTCATGTCTAGATTCTTGTTCTTCTAAAACACAACAAATAATATAAACAATAATACATATAACTATTATCATAAATTACACCTTACAATCCTAAGATATATTGCCTAAAAAAAAGCAATGTGTTTTACATAAACTGAATCATTGGAATCGGTACATAAGTTATATTTTCTTCAGTTTTAAAATCTTTTGTATAAAATATATATTTATTTTGGATTCTAGAAGAAAATTTTTCTGAAAAAATATCCAAAGATTTGTGAGTTTTGTATCCAGAAGATTTTACCTCAATAGGCGATATTTTATTTTTTTCTGAAATCAAAAAGTCAATCTCGTACAAATGATTTGATGTTTCACTTGGAAAAGTGTAATAAAATAAATCATGTCCTTGAACTTTTAATAATTGAGCTACAACATTTTCGAACACATATCCAAGATTTGCGTGAAGTTTATCACTTAATAATTTTTTGTAAATAATATTTTCAGTAAAACTTTTATCCTTAAATGCCAATGTTGTAAAAAGTCCTGTATCACAAAGGTACAATTTAAATTTCCTAAAATCTTTTGTAAATGACATTCCTACATTGGGATCATTAACATGATAAGCAATATTTACTGTCATTGAAGCTACTAATTCTGCTAAAATTTCTTGTATATCACTTACTCGCTGATTTTCAATTACTGAAGAGACATTATATCTTGAAACATTTTTTGTTAATTGTGCAGGTATCATATTAAACAAATCTGAAATCCTACCAGACGAATCAATTTTCATGAAATCATCGTTATAAAGTTCAAGAATCCCTCTTTTTACTTCATCTATTTTTTCAAAATTATTTGATTCTAAAAGTTCATTAACTGCTTGCGGCATTCCACCAACTATCATAAACAATCTAAAATCTTGCATTAATTTTCTACAAGCACAATCACCCATCGGTTTTTTGTTAAGAAAAAATTCTTTTAAAATATCAACAGATGTTTTTTGTGAAATTGCCATAGAAAACTCTTCAAAATCCATCGGATACATATTTATTTTCTTTTCTTCACTTGGAATTAATATATCTTTTACATTTTTCTTTATTGAAATAAGTGAACCTGTTTCTATGTAGTCATAACGCCCATCTTTTACAAGATGCTTGATTGCTTGTCGTGCAAGAGGAAAAAGCTGAACTTCATCAAAAATAATTACAGATTTTCTTGTTTCTAAACTTTTATTTGTATAAAATTGAATCAATCTAAAAAAATTGTCTAAGTTAGACATATCTTCAAAAAGGCTTTTAATTTCTTTTGATGTATTTGAAAAATCAATTAAAATATATGTTTTATATTCATTTTTTGCAAATTCTTCTACGATTGTTGATTTCCCTATTCGCCTAGCACCTTGAATAAGAAGTGCTGTTTTGCCTTGAGATTCGGTTTTCCACCGTAATAAATCATTATAAATTTTTCTTTTAAAAACCATAAATAAATTGTATGCAAAATCCCTAAATTTTTCAAGCAAAATATCTGCAAAATCCCCAAATTTTTTAAGTAAAAAACCTGCAAAATCCCCAAATGTTAAGAACTTTGTATACAAATATTAAATTACAAGTTTAAGGCTGGAAAGAAAATCCTCTGCTATATTTATATCATGAGAATAACCAAATCAAAAAGCAAACTTCTTTACCATAAAAAACTTCGCAAAAAAGAATGGGAAATGCGAAATTTAAAAGAAAAAGCGCGAGAAAGTAATAATTTTATTTCAATTCCCAAAACACTTGCGGGATATAAAGTTCACTTAGTTCCTATTGAATCTTTAAAAAATAAGGATGATGGATTAACAGAAGCGATAGAAGCTTCTTCTGCATATTTAATTTTTTCCGAGAAACCTTTTCGTTTATGTAATTTAAAAAATAGAATAAATTTTGGTTCTGCTCATTGGTTTAATAATCAAAAAAAGATGGAAGAAATTTATTTTAGCAAAAAACTTTATAAAAAAGGAAATCTTACTCTCTTAGATATTTCAGAACATACTTTCAAAAAACTTTCTCCTAATGCACAAAAATATTTTGTTCAAGTTTTTGATAAATTTAACCATCGCGGATTTCCAATTTTTATGTATCGTCCAAAAATTCCGCAATCTTATCTTAGAGAAAAGGAAGAAAAACTTTTTTATACAAAATTACTGATTCCTGACAGTAAAAGTCTTAGCGAAGCACAAAAAATTGATAACTGGTTAAACTTTAAACGAAAATGTGAACTTTGGCATTATATAGGATGTCGAACTAGCAATTTTTACAAATGGGAAAAAAAAGTTTCTGGCAAGAAAAAGCGTTTACAAGACAAACTTAAATTACGCAATTTTGTAAAAGGCTTGGTAGATTTGTAGTAGTTTTCAATCCTGAAAAATATGCTTAACACGCTTTCTAAAATCTTCCCTAGATTTTTTTGAAACGCAGTTTTCAGGGATGTCAGAATAATCTCTAATTAAACGCATAAGTTCAATGTTAAGATTCATTTCGGTTTCGATGGATTTTACATGCTTGAAGAAAGATTTATAAATCTTTATTGAATCTTCATTTTCATTACAAAAGATTTTTTTTCGTAAATAATCAATAAAAGAGGATAAAATCCAATAACTTCCTCCGAATCTAACTTTAAAAAGTTCAAAGTCAAAATCACGAAGTTCAGGAATTATATTATCCTTTCTATCTGACACTTTCTTGTGCAAATCATTTATTTGTTCGTAAATCTTGCTTTCTCTATCTCGTGCGTCATTCAATCTAGTATATAATTCCATAGCATCATCTTTAGACATAGAAATAGTTTTTGCTGGGATAATCATTTCTTTTATATATGCTAAACAATAAGCCAATTTTAACATATTCAATTTTATTTCTTTTATAATCTTTTTCCCTTCCATAATGATTTTCCTTCTCATTTCTGAATAAATTTTATTTTAAATATTTTTATCTTTGAACCAGAAAGAACTACATCGTTACAACCAAATCTGATTTAGCGACGCCTTCAAATTCTTTCAACCCAACTTTATTTTTGCAAGAGCGAATTTTACTTATTTGTTTTTCAATCTCTTTTATTTTCTTTTCTATCCCCCGAATTTTTTCTGATACCTCTTTAAACTGTGTTTCATTTTCATTTTTCTTAAAGAAATTTTTTCGCTTGTAATCTGGAAGTTGTTGTTTTAATTTATCAATTTCACACTGATAATATCCAATTTCTTGATTTAACAAACTTACAATATCGATTTGTTTTTTCTTGAATTGTCCCTGGCGAATGTTATTAATTAACCAAATACTCCCCGTAATTACAGTACCAATTAGAAAACCAAAAATTCCTTTTCCTTTAAGATTAAAACTTCCAAAATCAAAATTTCTAAAATCAATCATATTAAACTCCTTAAAAAAAAATTAAAAAAATCCAGATAAAAACCTTGCTACCCTACCACTCAAGTTTTAAGTAGACAAAGTTTTTATCAGCCAACACAATCTAGTGCATGTTCTTTTTCATGCTTTTTTCCCAAATCCTTATAGAACCCATGATACTATCTTCGGAGTTGCCCAACAACTGTTTTTTCACTTCCCTAAAATATTCATCAAGATTTTTTCGAAGCATCGCTTTCCCTTCTCTTGCACTTTTTGAGTAATCTACAACATCCCAAATACAAATTGCAGCTGTAATTCCCCAACCAACAACAGGAATCGCTTTGGCGGCTTTTCCTGCTGTTTTTGAGGCAACCGCTGTTCCAGTTTTTGCTACAGATGAAGCTGTTTTTCCTGCGATTTTTGCACTTACTTTTACAGCAACATCTTTTACCATTGGTACAACTTTATATGCGGTAAATCCTGTCAATCCAATTGTGGAAACAACTACAGACTTTAATGCTATAGGATATTTTTTTGCATCCACATCCAATGTGAGTCCACATAAATCTGCAACATATTTATTCCAATCTCCCACAGGATATTTGTTGATTTTGCGAATTTTCTCTAATTCTATATCAAGAACTGTTAAGTAAACATCGATTGCTTCTTTTGTGATGTTTTCAATTCTTGCTTGTGAGATTTCAGGCTTTATAACTTTGCGTTCGATTTCATCTTCAAGTTTTTTAAGTGCAACTTCTTCTGCGGATAGTGCCTTTTTACTTATTCGATGAGCAATAGTATTATATAAAGATGTTAATTCGCGACGCTTTGTTTGTATAAATCCAAAATAGTCATCAAGAAAATCTTCATCGGCTCGAGCCATCATTTCGTTTATCCAGATATCGAGTTCTGCTGATGCGTAATCTTGAGCTGAGGTGTAAGCAACTTTCATTGCAGAAATAATTTCTTCATCTAAATCTTTGTAGTCTGGCATAACTGGTTGTGATGATTTAGATTCTACGGAAGTTACATTCTCACGATTAAAAAACAATGTTCCAAGTCCTGACAACAAGATAAGCACAAGTGCAATCACACACAAAGTTGATAATAAGTTCTTAAGTTTTCTTCCAATGTCCATAAAAAAGTCCTTAATAAAATTCATAATTTCCTCCGAATAAATGTTTATATTGTAATAAGAGTTTAAATAACCAAAAAATTGACACTTCTGCAAAAAATTTTAATTATTATCCGTAGTTTTTGAGTCTTGCTTTTCTTTCATTTTCTTTACAAGCTCTTTAGTTTTTCCAGCAACTTCAACTGCCACTTCTTTTGTAACATCAACAATCCCAGCACCTATCTTGCGCATTTTTTCTTTTCGATTTTTGTCGCCAGTTAAATAAGTTACTCCGATTGCACTAAGTGTGATGATTTCTAATACCATAGTTTCCTCCGTAAAGTTTGAAAATACTTTGGACTGCCAGATACCTGCAAATTACAGTATCATCCAGAATTCGAGTTCAAATTCTTTTAGACAGTCCCTTTGTCAATAAAGTTGACAGAAAAATAATTCTACTAAGGTAAATAATAGTTCAATAGGTCTATCATCTTGAGAGAGAGTGGAGATTTTTGTTGAGAAAAGTAAGAGTTTGTTGAAAGGAAGTTGTCTTTTCGGGAGACGCGGACATTATTCTGCTAGAAGTTTTAGGGATGTAATTTTATTTTAGACTAACTTGTAAATAATCAATTGAAATCTTAAATTTTTCATTTAACTTTTCTATATAACATTTAATTTCTTTTGTTTTATTACCAATTCCAACAACAACTAATTTTTGTGCATGATTAGTATTTGGAAAGTATGAATATTCCATCAGCTGCCCCAAAGCCTGACTTATACATAATCTAGCATCTGGGTGAGTTTTTATTTCAAAGAAGATAATTTTTCCATTAGTTGACGTTGCAACAATATCTATATAATTTATTTTATTTATTTCATGTTCTTCGAAAAGAGAAGTTATATCTATTTCAATATTTCCTCCAAGGATATTTGGTGATTTTTTAATTCTATTAATCAAACTTTTCTTTATTTTTTCATGTACAACATAAATTTCTTTAGGCTCACAGGTGTATTTAGATAAAGCTCTCTTTTTTGATGTTCAAGGGTATGGCAAACTTGCAGAAATCTTATCCACTACAAAAAAGGGCAAGGCATTCGTGTTGTTGGACGACTAAAACAAGAACGCTGGCAAGACCAAGAAGGAAAATTTCATTCCAAAGTTCGTGTTATTGCCGAACACGCGGAAATCAAACCTTTATATGACATAAAACAAGAAACTAAGAAAAAAGTTGATTATGATATAGAGAGATAAAAGAAGGGGGAGCTCCCCCTCGTATCTCCTTACGAAAATTGAATTAATAATGCAACGAATTCTGGAGATTTTCCTTTTGACACTGTTTCAGTGGTTTTAGAACCACCTAGAGCTGGAATTGGCTCAAAAGTATAACATTCATCAAAATTTAAATCTCCTATTTTTTCCCTACACATTTCATATAAATCTAATTCAAAATAATCCTTTTGATAATCTTCATCTTCAATATTTTGAAAAAAATAATCAAATCCTGATAAAATAACAGACACATCATTATCTAATAAATTATATTTATAAACATATTTATCATTCCAAACAAGTATATCTGCAAATGCTGTAATAGCAAAAGGGATTCCACCTTCCCATTGATAATAATTCTCAAGTAGTTTTGTATATTCAGTTCTCATAGTTTCATCAAGAAACCTTAAATACCCACTTAATACACTCTTGTCGATATATTTATTTAATTCTTCTGGTAGTAGATTCATATTATTTCTCCATCTCTAATTTAACATTAAGTTTTGTTTTGGATAATTCTTCAGATGTTTTCCCCTTGGTATATTGATCAATACCTTCTTTTAACTGCTTTACGCGTGAAGGCCATTGTGCCCCTATAGAGGAATTCACTCTAGCATCTCCCATTCTAGATACTTTATTAGGATCTCCACCTGCCACTTGATCTGGATTATGTAATGCCGCCTGTTTGCTTATCCAATCTATTGCTTCTTTTTTGGCATCAGAATATGACATTCCCTTTTTTTGATTTGACTCTATCCGACTATGAAAAGCTTTCTGCCTTGCAATATCTTGTGCCTTTTGACCTTCTGGATCTCTCCCATTTCCCGTTTCAGACTTTCTTTTATTATAAGCATCCCTATTTTTCATATTTTCAGAAAGTGTTTGACTATTTAAACCTCTCTCTTGACCCTTTAATTGTCGCTGAAATTCTGTAGGATTACATCTCTCTGGACATTTAAATTTTATTACTATAGGAGGTTCCATTCTTTTTTGTTCAACATCGTCCTTTTTCTTAAAATCAAATTTCGAATCAGATATTTGATTTACATGAGAACCTTCTTCTTTTTTATTAAAGTCGAATTTACTATCAGAAGTTTTATCTGGATTAAATGAATTACCTTTATTTTCTGAAAGTTTTTCTACTCTATTTGATTCAACACCAATCACAAATTACCTCACTATGTATCTATTGTTCCAATTTTCCAATAATTCAGGATTATGCAATTCATTAATAAATAGATTTACGATAAGTGTTGTAAATACAATTTTTCTTAATTCTTCATCTTGAATTACTTTCGCTAACAAAGGTTCATACGCAATTAATAATTCATCAAAACTTGATGTTTTATTATTAATATCTAACATTGTTTTTGAAATATCACTATATAATTCAGATATAACAACTCCATTTACTGTATCTTGTTTATCAAACTGTTTATTTTGAACTTTTCTATTAATATCCATAATAAGAGCTTTACTTCTTCCGGATAATCTATATGTTGATAATTCCTTTATAAAAGTATTTGGAAGAGCTTCTCCATTTACAAGCAATTTTACAATAGAGAGTTTTTGTTCCTCAGATAGAAATATCTCATTATCTTTTTTTAATTCTGTCTTCGTGTAAGGGTTTGTTTTCCCATCATTATAATGATCTACTTTACACAAAACTGGTTGAACCCACTCATTTTGATATATAGCAGCAACACCTTTTGGTAGTTTTGCAAGTTCTTCAATTTGGTTATCATTAAGATTTGCTGCTTTACCAACAAGCTCCCTATCGCCTAAATCTGGTAATCGCATAATTATTTTTGTATTTGTATTTCGGATAACAGCCATATCAAGTAAACCTGGAGCTTGGTCTGCAATTATGAAACCTTCTCCATATGTACGCATTTCAGCAATTGCGTTAGTAAGCATTTCTACAGATTTTCCTAATAAGTTTCCACTGTCTTGGCTTTGTTCTGTAGAAGTTCTCTTTAACAAATTATGTGCTTCTTCCAAAACTGTTACGTGTTTTAACTCTTTATTTCCACCACCTGTAGTCATTCTATATTCTTGTAATTTAAGAACAAGTAACCCCATTATCAAAGATTTTGTCTCTGTTGAACCAACACGGCTTAAATCAACAATTACATTTTCATCGAAAAGTTCATTATTTGAAAGTTCATTTGTTGTAAATACAAGGCCATTAATTCCATTTGACAAAGATTTTAGTCGTGTAATTAAAGCACCTTTGTATGCGCCTTTATTCTCTGCATCATATTCTGAACTATCAATAATTGTTCGAATATTTCTTGTAACATCTGCAAAAGTTGGATATAAATCTTCCCCATATTCATTTGTGGATTTAGTTAAATTCCAGCCACAATCTTCATAAGATTTTTCTACAGCTTCTTTTAATACGGCAGGCATTGCAGCATACATTGGCCAACAAACATTAAAAATTTCAACAAGTCTATCAAGATGTTCAAGAATGTGAATATTTTTAGTTGGTTCCTCATTTCCATGTGGAAAACTAAAAGGATTTATACGAAGTAAATAAGAAATTTGAGGATTTGTTCCGTATACAGCAATACCATCATTTCCAAATATATCTTTGTATTCACCCTTTGCCGGTTCTACAACAAGAAAGTGTGCATTTGCTTCTTTGATTTGTGAAAGTAATTGATAAACTGTATTTGATTTACCACTACCTGTAGAACCAGTAATAAATGTATGCGAACAAAGTGATTTTGCATCTAACACAACTTTTTGATTTTCTTCGTTATGCATATGGAAAACTTTACCAAGATTTAAAGTTTCTCCTGTATCTTGATTATCAAACGAAATGATTTCCCTTGCAAATTCTGCACATTTGAGAACTGGTAACCCAGGCACAGATTTTCTTGGACAACACATTTGTTGTGCAAGTTCTGAAGTATTAACAAAAATAGCAGGAGTAACAACGGAAATTTGATTTTCTTTAGCATTTTTTTTGTTTTCAAATTCATTTTTAGATTGATTCAAATCTTCTATATGAACAAACAAAGGATGTTCAAATTTCTTTAAGTATTTTACAATAGAACTATAACTTTTATCTTTTTCATCATAAGTCCACTCTGTTACAACACAAGGTTCTATATAAGATTTATCCCCTTGAATTAAACCTTTATAGATATTTGCTAATTTATTTGTAACAGCAGAACCATGACTAGAGTGTATATAAGTTGCAGTTTTCCAAAGGCCAACTGATTTGCCTATATCTAATCTCTTTACTTGTTCTTCTATCTTATTTAGAGAATCTTTTATTAAATAATCTGTATAAGTTAATGTAGTTGTATCACTAAGTGTATCGATTGTAGATTTTGTTGAAGTCACAGAAGATGAAGTTGTATCTGAATCCGAAAAACCTTTAGTTTTGGTATGGTGATAATCAGCAGAAACAGATCCCGAAACCGATGTACTTACAGAAGTACTCGCATTAACATTTACAATTCCTCCTGGCCAACCACCACTAACTCCTCCTGTTACACTAGTTGATACACCCGTTGTTACACCAACACTACCACCAATAGTATTACTTATAGATTCGTTAATTCCATGAGTATGAGATTTACCTTCAGTCTCTGATTTACCAATGCTTTCAGCGAAGGATTTGCCTTTTGCTTCTTGTCTTGTTGCAAAAGGAGCAATTTCTGTTGCCAAGTTTTCATATCCAATCTTTGCAAGTCTGACATCTTCATGTGTTAAAGACTGTGCTAAAATTAGTATTTCAAAATCCTCTGTATCAGGAGTATCAAAAAGTTTTTCTAAACCTTGTGAAATAAATTTTTCTGATTTTTCGGTAGCTACTGCAGATACACAAGCAATAGAGCCTGATTGTTCATTTAATAGAGCATTAAAATCTAGAAAACCATTATTACTTTTATAATTATTCTTTTTATTTTCATCAGGCTCATAAATTTCAACTTTAGTACCATTAAAGTTAGCTTGAAGTATTTCTTTTAATAAATTCCTATCCTGTTCAGAAAGTTTTATTTCTTTTGATTTAACAAAAAAATAAAAATCAAATCTCTTATTTTGCTTTACAGCAAATAGAGCAATCGTAGCACCAGTATTATTGAAAGCTGCAAAGATATTTTTAAATTTGTCACTTAAAAGTTCTTCATCCTTTTCTCGTTCCAATTTTTCTACTAGACGGGTAATTTTAAAACAATGAGGAACTCCTTCTCTATTGACTGCCACCCCTTCTTCCTCACCAGGAGTTATAATTGCATAATCACCTTTTAGATTTGCAATATACTCTTTGTATAAAAATGAATGTATTTTCTCTATATTATTTTTTACTTCTTCTTTAAAATCACTCATATTATATCTCCCTTGTATATGTTATTTGTTCATATACTTGCTCTTGTTCTACAGTTTGATCAATTGTTGGTGCTTCAGTATTTTTAGAATTATTGTTAAATAATAAACCCAAAATTAGCAACAATATTAAAACAAAAATTCCAATAACTAAAGTTTTCTTATTTTTCGCCTTTGTTTTCACATAGCTTGAAACATCAAACAAATGTCTAAGATATTCTTCTGAAAAATACTGAATACATCTAAAACGTAAATCACTTATATAATCTTTTGTCCAATCTGATTTATCATTTTTTGGTACAAATGATTCATCATTATCAAGATATTCTTCTTGTTTTAGTATAATTATTAATTGTTCTAAATCATCTTTGGTTATTTTTTGATTAATAATTATATCTACAATATTAAGCTTATTCTTCCCTCTATCTTTTGCCATAAGTAATTTTGTTAAATCCATAATAGTCTCCTATCTAAAAGTCAGTCATTCGGTTTTATTTTTTTATCAATCTCACAAACTATCTCAGTTATCTTGTCACTGAGTTTTTGAATCTGTCGATATTTTTCTTCTTCTTTCTCTTTATCATTTTGAATTTTTACTAATGATTCAGAATATTCTTCCAAATTATCTTTGTAATTATTCGTAATGCCCTCTATGATAGATTCCATACTTTTGTAAAAATCTTTTATTGTATCCTGAATTGAAACAGTATTTTCGATTACAAAATTTTTTGCATCTATTTTAAAATCTTTTGATTTGCTCCAAAAAAAGAATTCATTTGTTTTTGGTTGCATTTTTTCTTGTTTATCATTTTTTAGGTTAGTTAATACAATTTTTTTTATTCGCTCCCAGTTATTTAACCCAATACCATTTGAAAATTCTTTACTAAGATTTTCTGTTATTTTATTAAAGATTTCTTCTTTCTCTTTTTCTATATCTTCGTTAGTTTTTTTATAAATAGCTGAAACAAATTTATTCAAATCGCTAGAAACTAAGTTATTTAAAATATTTGTATTAGTTTTTAGATGAAATTCTGATATAGATTTTTCACCTTTCCAAGCGGAGTGTTTGTATTTCTTCCCATATAATTCATCTATTTTTTTTATTATGGCCTCATTATATTCATCTAGTTTTTGGCTTTGATATTTTTGTCTTATATCCTTTTTTACTTGACACTTCGTATCTGTTATAAGAGAAAGTAACTCTTGTTTCTTTTTATCAAATTTTTCTGATTCTCCTTTAACAGCTTTTTCTTGTTTTTCTTTCTCGGATTCAATTTCTCTTACTAAATCCTCGTTAATTTCTTTAATTTTTTCATATAAACCATTAGAAAGAATTGCTCCTGCATATTTATTTATATAATCATTAATTCCTTTTTCTACAGAATATAACCCAGATCTTATTATAGTTTCGTTATATTCCAGTCCTTCTACTTTTATTAATTCGTTTTGCGAACTGCTTTTGAATTCTTCAGTTTGCCAACCATATAAACATTCTTCTGAAAGATTTAACCGAACCTTAGTATCTTCATAATCATCTTTCAAAATTTCATCATCCTGATTTTTTAAAAGTTTTTTTGCTAACAAAGCTTTAGACGATGACATAAAAAATTGTGGATATTCATCTAATCTAATAATTTTAATATTTTGATTTACATCTTTTACTTTAATTACAGCTTTTTTCTTTGTTTCTATTTTTTCTATTCTGCAATTTGTTCCATCTATTTTATTCCATATAAAAAATAGTCTTGATTTATCAATACAAGTATTTTCTTTTTCTGCTTTATCAAAAATATTAAACAATATATCATGACCTGCAGCATCATCGCTTTTATCTGGTGATAATAATGTTATTAAAATTGAATTTTTCTGATCAGCAAGAGTTTCTTCTATAATTCTTTTATCCCCCCTAAAAGAACTATTTGAACCTGGAGTATCACAAATTTTTACAGGAATTTCTCCCCCTATTTCAAATGGATAATAAATATCAACATTAGTTGTAATGACAATATCCTTATATTCTATACCTGTATCTTCTTTTTTATTGTCATTTAAATCTAGAAAATCTGAATATTTTTTTATTTTTTCATTTATATATTTTGTTATAGAATGTATTTGCTCAATACATGATTTTGAAGATGATAATAAAGGTATTAATTCATTACTTATTTCTTGATTGCATATCTCTTTTTCTGATTTAAAAATTCCATCTTTAAATATAAGTTGTATTTCTTCTAATTCTGGAGATTCGATATTAAATGAGATTTTTATTGGATCATTTTGTGTCACTTTTGTTATTGTAAATACAGAGGCAGTTGTAGGCTCATCTTCTGATTCTAACAAATTCTCCCCTATTAATGCGTTTATAAAAGTAGATTTTCCTGTACTATACACACCTGTCACACACAAACTTATCGCATTTTCACTTGAATCTTCGTTTAACATACATTTAATTTTTTCTATATGTGTATTAATAATATTTATTACACTAAAATCAAAGTCATTTAAATCAAAATTCTCTAATAATTCTTTTATATCGCTTGTTCTCTTATAAATATGGTTTCTAACATTTTCATTTGATTCCATTTCTATTAAATTTCCCAGTCGAATATTTCTTTCACTTTTTCCAATTTTATTATTATAATTCTCAATCATATTTTTAAAATCCTCATATACATCTTTTGTTGTTTGAATATTAATATCAACTATTTCCCCGTTTAAAGTTCCATAACAAATTTTGTAAATAGCATCAAAAAAACTATTGTTTACCTCTTGCAAAAATTTATTTACTCCATCTTTTTGATAAGTATTTCTCAGCTTCTGCCAACTTTCAATTTCAAAATCTGCACTTTTACCATTTTTTTTAAACTTATAATCTTTTGTAATAGGACTGTAAAAAACATCAAATGTTGCCATAATTTTTATATCTCCCCTAATTAGCAAAATTGAATTAAATTTCTCAAATTATACCACGAAATACTATTTTTGCATAATAAAATCTGCCGTCTAATCTTTTACAAATCGAGCCACCACCACACTGTACTTTAACACATCACATAAGCGTACACTTACGCATAGCGTAAATGTACACTTACCTATCGCATAATAGTACTATTGTTGTTTATCCCAGGATTTCTGTGGTAAATTTTTTTTACACTAAATATTTCCTTCCTCTGAAAAACTATTTATGACATAATCAATTAATATTTTCATAATATAACTTTATAAACTCATCAACAGAGCCTAAGATAACTTTTTTCTTTGAAAAATCTTTTATAGAATCTAACGATATTGTACATATATTTTTCGAAAAACAATCATAAACCAAAACCATTAAACCACTTATACCTATTGTTATAGCATTATTTTCCCATAAAACATAAAACCCCATAATAGATTTTATGTCTTTAACTGTTACTAACTTTATAGAAGTATTTTCTTTATCTTTTAAAATAACCGTGTTTTTATAATACTTATTCATTAAATTCTGTAAGTTCAATGGAATTTTTGTTGCAACTTTTTTCTTATCAATAAATTTATATCCCATTTGTGATAATTTTGATATAATAATATCTGTTACATCTTTTTTTAAATCATCAAAGACCTTAAATGGAGGTAATAAATCATAGAAAACTATTGACTCTATAACTTCATCTATTGAGTCATGAACTAAACCTAATAAATAATTTTTTTGCTTTGTTTGAATCGTATATTTCATAATTCCTCTAATCAATACAAATCTTAAATACTTCCATAACTTGATCATAAGTTTCTTGTGTAAAGTTATCAGCAATCCACTTTTGCAATTTTATTATTAATTCATCTGCATTATCAGATTCACTGATTATTTGATCGATACCTTTATGTATAACAGAACGCGGATTCCTTAGATTACCTCTAGTTGTCATACATTCAAGTGCATGAGACCACCCATTACTCATCATCACGGAAGTTGTATCTGTTGCAAACTGGTCAATACAATTTGCAAGATAAGGTCCATCTTTACCCCACTTTGGATCTGTAAGAAAATTACAGAAATTTTTACACATAAGCCATTCGTGTTTTCCACCTCCATTTCGAATGGCTCCTTTAATAATATCACGAGTATCAGCACCATAATTCCAAATTTCTTCAACTTGATGTTTGTTTTGTTTACTCATTCGTATAAAAAATTCTTTATATCCATCCTTAAAAGATTTCCCTGTATATTTTTTAACTAAGTCATATAGATATTCAGGATTTTTTCTAATCATATCCATTTCTTTTGTTGAAAGTTTTATTGATGGTAACTTTAGCATAGCGTCAGTAGCAGCTTTCATGACACCTTTGTACCGTTTCTTTGCTAGACGAATAGTTGCAGAAGTAATATTATCAGGTATTTTTCCATTCCATTTTTTAATATCATGTAAACCATCAAGTCCCTTAGCATCAATATATTGGATAGCTTTTGTAAGGTTTTTTGGATTTTCTTTTTTTACTTTTAATAAAGTATCTAAAACATCATCACCGTTCGCAGAAGTAATTTTTGTAAGTTTCTGTATATTTCTTGATCCTAATGTTTTTGCAATTTCAAAATATTCATCTCCGTATTTAGCAAACTGTTTAGCGATATCTGGAACAGCACTTCCTGCATTCTGAAGTAATTTTATTCCAGCTTTTCCTTTTTTTGATATAAATTCAACAACATCATCTAGATTATCAATATTTTTTGTAATTATATTGATTGCGTCTTCCCCATTAGCAAAAATAACGTTTAATGCTTTATCTCCACCTTTTTTTGCTATTTTTAAAACAATTTCACCACCATTGGTCAACGCATACATTGCATTATCGCCGTGTTTAAATAAAAGTTTTGCAGCGTCATCACCGTATGTTTCTATAATCTTTTTTCCTAGTTTTCCGTAAGCAAGAGAAACTGTTCCTCTTACTAACTTATCAGAAAATTTTCCTGATTTAGCAACTTTCGCAAGTTCTCCAGTTTTCTCAACAGTTTTTGAAACTCCTTTTAAACTCGGATAAATCTCTAAAGCTTTTTTTGCTTTTGCCCCCGCTTTTATAGTCTGAATGGAAGCAAAACCAACTGTGGCTGTAATATTTAAAACATCACCAGAAATATCTTTTGCATATTGTTTCTTTAACTCTGTAATTTCATCAGCTGAACCACCATTCACTTTAACTTCATTAATATCATAACTTAAAACAGCTGTTTTTATAGCAATATTCGTACCTGAAATAACACAACTTGCAACATCACAAGCTTTATCGACGGCCATAGCAACAACTTGTACAGGTGGGAATGGAGTTGAAAATAATTCAACTGCTGTTGCTGCTGCATTAATTCCCGTAATTACCCATTCTGTAATTGCAAAAGCTTTTTCTATTGTTTGTTGATGAGTTCCATAAAATTCTCGTAACTTTTGAGCTGTAGAACGACCATTTAATCTTTCTTCACGAGTTGTCCAAGTTCCATCGTCTGTTGGCATTCCATTTTTTAATGTACCAACAAATTCATCTCCATTAGCAAATAAAACTGAACCCGATGTTGGAATTAAATTTTCTGACCAATAATCTGAAGTTATAATTGTATAATCATTATCTTCTGGAATAAAAAGTGAACCTTTTCCTTTTAATTTTCCATTTTCGAATTCACCCTCATAAAATGTGCCATTGTCAAAGTAGAAACGACCTTTTCCATTTGGTTGATTATTTTTGAATTCACCTTCATAAGAGTTTCCATTAGAGAAGTAATAATATCCAACACCCTCTTTCTTATTTTCAACAAATGTCCCTTCATATCTGTCTCCATTTGCAAAAATATAAGTACCAGATCCAGAAAAATATCCATATTCAATTTCTCCAATATAAAAATCCCCATTAGAAAGATTTATTTCTCCTTCACCGTGAGGAAAATCATCTTCCCAATTTCCATAATATGAAGATCCATCTGTCCAAACATATTCACCATAACCATTTCGTTTATTATCTTTCCAAGAGCCTTCATAATATGAACCATCAGAATATGAAATATATCCTTCACCATTTATTGAGTCATCTTTCCAGAATCCTTCAAATTGAAGATTTTCTAAAGTTAATACACCAAAACCATTTTTCTTGCCTTCTTTCCACTCTCCATCATAAGAGAAGTTAGGAAACGAAAAATAGCCTTCACCATCGTATAAATCGTTTTTCCACTCTCCAGAATAGTACCACTCATCATCAATGACTAAATCTCCATAACCATTATGACAATCATTTTTCCAATTGCCATAATATATAATACCTGTTGAAGAAACTTGAACACCATAACCATCACGTTTCCCATCTTTTACTTCACCTTCATATTTAGACCCATCTGGAAATGTAAGTTTTTGTTCACCTGTTATTTCTCCGTTAATTTTGTTTTCAAAATTTACTAAACCATCCGAAGTAATAGTCTTTCCAAAGCCATTAGACTCATAGTTTGAAGAAAGAGCACCTATCCACATAGTTCCGTCAGGATAATAGATTTTACAATTTGATAAATCTGGAACACCATCGTGAAAAGTGACAATGCGAATTGTCCCGTTTTTTTTTATTTCAAAAGTGCCGTCACGTTTTCCACTATTATAATTACCTAAAAACTCTGCATTATCTTGATATTCTGTTCCTATACCATTTCGTAAACCATTTCCCCAAGAACCAGAATACATAATAATACCATTTCTATAATAATCACCATTTCCAGAATAACGATTATTTTTGAAATCACCATAATATTGGATATTATTGTTTACAAAATGATAAGCTTTAATTATTTGACCTAAATTAAATTTTCCAGCATAAACTTGCCCATCAGGTCGTATCATAACTCCAATACCATTTGGAATCTCATTTTCACCCATTTCGCCGACATATTTATTCTGTTTAGTTCCTAAATTAATATATTGTTCTTCTTCTGCACCAAATATTAAATTTAGTTTTTCTTTATCGCTTTTTTCGCCATTTTCATAATATTGAACTGTCCCCTCTCCATTTGGGAAACTTCCCTTTATTTCTCCATCCCAAGTAAAAGGTTTAGTTATATCAGTCCATAAATATAAGTTACCATCAACAGATTTCTGCCAATGGTACAAATCAGAACAAAAACAATTAAACAAATTAAAAGAAAATAATAATAATGTAATAAATAATTTCTGATTTACTTTCATATCAATTAACGAAAACAACACTTATTTCTACACGTCTATTTTCTGCACAAGCTTCCATTGTATTTATAGCTAAACAATCCCAACTATAACCATTTGTAACGATATTTTTTTCTTCAATATCAAAATTTTTAATTAACATTTCTTTTATACTTTCTGCCCTTGCCTCTGATAAAGTTTGATTAAACTCATGAGAACTTGTTCGATCTGTATGACCATCTAAGTAAAAAATTGTTCTTGGTAAAACTGTTTGAGGAATTTCTGCTAACAAATACTTTAATCCCGTTAAAGTTTCTGTATAACGTGTTTTATTAAAATCTATTTTTCCTAAAGTTGTTTTTTGAACTTGTACAACAGCTGATTTTGGCCAGTTAGCATAACCATAATCAAAGTATACCGTACCTAAAACTACTTTATTTGTTTTACCTACATCTAAAATTTCTTGTTGTTCTAAATTATTCAAATTATATCCATTAATTATAGGACTTCTTAAATCAAACTTATAATTTTTCGAATACATTTTTCTATAGATATCGTCACCAACTTTTTCTTCTGTAAAAACTGGATCTGAATCTTCAAAATCAAGAAAATCATAATAATCTTCGTTCGTTTTTTCTAACTGTTGATTTAATGCATCTATATTTTGAATTTTTTCAACCTCTAAAAGAGTTCCAGAAGCAGTAATACTAATTGTTTTGCTATTAATATCAATCGAGTAGGCATTTTGCTTCATCATATCAATATTATCAGAACCAACTTTTTCCTCTGTAAAATTCACATTATTTTCTCCAATATCAATTGAAGAAGTTTTAGATTTTGTCCCTTTCACTATAGTAAAAATTACCAACCCAACAATAACAAATGTTCCAATAATAATAAAAATATTAGATAGTCTCTTTTTGCTAGTTTTACCTGTATTCATCTTTTGTTCCCCTTGTTTAAGATTTTACATTTACAACTCTGTCAAAATACGATAGAGTAAAAAATTTCTTTCTTATTTATGTAATCAATAAAAATTAGCAAATTATTGCTTAAAACAATATTATATCACTAAATATTAGTTTTGCATAATAAAATCTGACATCTAAACTTTAAAAACTCTATCTCAACGCCCACAACACTTCTTTAGCACCTTCCAGCATTCTTGTCAAAATATTGTTCCAAATAAAAATTTCTTACTATTCTATTTACGATTTTTGGAAGACACAATTCAGATAGGTCAAAAATGTGTAAAATTCAAGAAAAATTAAAGTCAAAAAGGTGTATATTTTCGTTGTTTTAAATCTCAAAAAGGTGTATATTTTAAATATAATTAAACTTTAAAAGGTGTAATTTATGTACAGAAAACTTTACCAAAATCTTCTAGATTGGAAAAACGAATCTCAAGGAAAAACTGCAATAATGATTGATGGTGCTCGTCGTGTAGGGAAAAGTTATCTTGCAGAAGAATTTGCGAAGAATGAATATGATTCTTACATCCTTATAGATTTTTTTGTTGCTCCACCTGAAGTCAAAGAACTTTTTGAAAAATATCTAGATGATTTAGATACTTTTTTTATGCGAATTTCTGCATATTATTCTGTAAAACTTTACGAACGAAAAACCCTTTTTATTTTTGATGAAGTACAATTTTTCCCTCGAGCAAGAGCGGCTATAAAATATTTAGTCGCAGATGGAAGATATGATTATATCGAAACAGGCTCTCTACTTTCCATCAAAAAAAATACTCAAGACATTTTAATTCCTTCAGAAGAACATCACATAAAAATGAATCCTATGGATTTTGAAGAATTTCTTTTAGCCTTAAATGAAGATGCTTTGTTTTCAGTTATCAAACAATGTTTTGAAAAAAAACAACCATTAGGCCAAGCCTTACACCGAAAAGCAATGGATTTATTTCGCCTTTACTTAATTGTTGGAGGAATGCCACAATCCGTAAATGAATATTGTTCATCTAAAAACTTTGAAAAAGTGGATAGTGTCAAAAGGCAAATTCTTGAACTTTACAAAAATGATATTCAAAAACATGCAAAAGGCTCAGAATTAAAAGCTCAAAGCATTTTTGATGAAATTCCTGCTCAACTTTCTAAGCATGAAAAAAAATTTAAGATTTCTTCACTAAAAAAAGAAGCAAGAATGAGAGATTATGATGATGCATTTATGTGGCTAACCGATTCTCGAATTGTAAATATTTGTTATAACTCAGATGAGCCAAATATAGGTCTAAAAATGAATATGACTCGAACAACTTTAAAATGCTACATGGCCGATACGGGACTTTTAATTAGTCACGCCTTTGATGAAAAAGGTTTAGTTACAGAAGAAATATACAAAAAATTGCTCTTTGGAAAACTTGAAATAAATGAAGGAATGATTTTTGAAAATATAGTTTCACAAATGCTTGTTGCAACTGGCCGAAAATTATATTTTTATTCAAAATCAGATAACAATGATACATCTTCTAGAATGAAAATAGATTTTCTAATTACCAAAAACAGAGCAACTTCAAGACATAATATCCAGCCAATAGAAGTAAAATCCTCAAAAAGATACACATTTTCTTCACTCGAAAAATTCAAAAAGAAATATGCAGAATATATTGATGACTGTTATATCCTACATACTTCCGATTTGAAAATTGAAGAAGGATTTACATCTCTTCCTGTTTACATGACTGGATTATTGTAGAATTTTCCAACTTCCCCCAAAAACCTTCCCTCACTCTATCGCAATATGACAGACTAATTCACTTACAATATCTGTAACGCATTTTAGTCTTTCACTTTAAGATAGACTGAAACAAAAACCTGTGGTAAAATTAAATGGGGGAAATATGAAACAAGACAAACGACACACTTTTACACATTTGATGTTGGAACGACTTATCAATATTCACAAAGAAATTCGGGATGGAAATTATCCAAACACAACTGAACTTGCAAAAAAATTTAATGATGGCAAAGGGATTTCTACAATCAGTCGTGACATCGAATTTTTGCGCGACAGGCTTTACGCTCCAATCGAATACGATTATGCCAGAAAAGGTTACTATTACACCGAGCAATACGAAATGCCTTTTAACAATATTTCTTCCGAAAAAGTTCAGGCGCTGTTTGCCGCAAAACATCTTTTGGAGCATTTTAAAGATTCCCCACTTTACGATGAAATCAGCAACATCATCGATTTTTTAACAGACACAAGCATAAATTTTGATAGCGAATTTTTAGACCGAATTGCAGTTCCGCCGGTTCCCCAGTTTATAGTCGACAAAGAAATCCTAAAACAAATCTATGAAGCTCTCAAACTGGATTTAATCGTGGAATTTGATTACAAAGGCAGATGGAATCAAGAAATTTCCCACAGACGAGTTCATCCTTATCAATTAATTTTAGACGACGGAAAATATTTTCTCTACGGATTTTCAGAAGAACGCAACGATACTCGAATTTTCTCTCTTGGAAATATGCAAAATCTTGTTATCACAAATTCCTCATTTGTTCTTCCACATGATTACGAATTTCAAAAACAATGCGGCGGCGGAAAATTTGGCGCCTACACTTCAAAAACAACCGAAAAATACAAAATCGAATTTTACAAATATTCGCGCCCAATGGTAAAAAGTTGCATCTGGGCAGATGACCAAATTCTAGAAGATGATGAAGAACGAGATTGCACAACTTTAACTTTCTCCTCCACCCAAAGCTTCAAAATTGAAGAATTGATTTTGTCTCAAGGAATGTACGCAAAACCTCTAGAACCACAATGGCTCGTAGAAGCTTGGAAAAAGCATATCCAAGGAATGTGCAACTTGGCCGAGGAAAATTAAATCCACTATCATCACCATAATATATGAAAAGAACTTCAAAACACTTCAATGTCTTTGAAGTAAACCGATTTTTTCTACATTCTGAATTTACCACATTTATTCCTCGCATTCCGCCAAAAGATCCTTTACTCCCTCAAAGTTAGGAGCTAATTCAAGTGCCTTTTGTAACATTTCTTTTGCTTTTTCTTTGTCTACTTCTGTACCGATTCCGTTTAAATAACAATAGCCTAGCAAATACAAACCACTATTTGGTTTATCTAAGTCATTTGCTTTCTTACAATACTCAAAAGCTCTTTTCTCGTTTACTGCTGTACCTATTCCTTTTATATAACAACAAGCTAAACAATTCAAATAAAAAGCATTTGCCTTATCTAACTTGGTTGCTTTCTTATAACACTCAAAAGCTCTTTTTTTATTTACCGCTGTACTAATTCCATCTAAATAACAAGAACCTAATTTATTCCAATAAAGAGCAACTGTTTTATCTAACTCATTTGCTTTTTTATAACATTCAAAGGCTTTTTTTCCGTTTACCTCTGTTCCTATTCCATACTGATAACAATAGCCTAAATTATTCCAATAACAAGCAACTGTTTTATCTAACTCATTTGCTTTTTTATAACATTCAAAGGCTTTTTTTTCGTTTACCGCTGTACCGATTCCATCTAAATAACAAGAACCTAATTTATTCCAATAACTAGCGTCTGTCTTATCTAATTCGGTTGCTTTCTTGTAACATTCAAAGACTTTTTTACTATTTTTCTCTGTACCAATTCCCTTATCATAACAATATCCTAAATTATACCAATAAATAGCATTTGCCTTATCTAACTCGGTTGCTTTCTTATAACTCTCAAAAACTTTTTTACCATTTTTCTCTGTACCAATTCCCTTATCATAACAATAACCTAAATTATACCAATAACTAGCATTTGCCTTATCTAACTCGGTTGCTTTCTTGTAACATTCAAAGGCTTTATTTCCGTTTACCTCTGTTCCGATTCCCTTATCATAACAATAACCTAAATTATACCAATAAATACCATTTGCCTTATCTAATTCGGTTGCTTTCTTGTAACATACAAAGGCTTTTTTACCATTTTTCTCTGTGCCAATTCCGTTAAAATAACAATATCCTAGCCAAGACCAATAACTAGCCTCTGTCTTATCCAATTCGGCTGCTTTCTTGTAACATTCAAAGGCTTTATTTCCGTTTATCTCTGTTCCTATTCCCTTATCATAACAATAACCTAAATTATACCAATAAATAGCATCTGTTTTATCTAACTCATTTGCTTGCTTATAACTCTCAAAAGCTTTTTTTTTGTTTACCGTTGTTCCAATCCCCTCATTATAACAATGACCTAGGAAAGTCATAAGTTTTGCATCATTAGGATTTTTTGTAAAACATCTTTGACAATAGTCAAAAGCTTTTTGACCATCCTGTTTTTCATATTTGTTAAAAGTAGAAGAATTAAATATTTTAGGTCGCTTTTGATTTTTGATTGAGTTTAAAGTACAACATTCAGTTATCTTCGCAATATCAGTATTGAAATTTGGTTCTGCATCAATAGAATATAACTGCCTTTGTTTATTCAAGGTTACTTCATATTTTAGTAATCCATAATCTAATCCGTATGCGTAATTCATAAAATTCTCCATGCTTAATAAATGTATAAAAAGATGATATCAAATTCACTCTTTCATAAAGAGAGAGAGTAAAATACTTTTTTAGCTTTAGAGAAAATTTTTCTGACTTTTGTTTTAACGAAGAATATCGTCTTTTCCAGATTCTTTTGGCAAATTGCACAAAGAAGTTGGCTCTAGAGAAGCGTACCCTCCGTATAAGCTGTTAGAACCTGTTTCTTTCAATTGACGCATCAACTTATCTGTTGTATCGATAAAATCAACAACCACAGGATTAAATTGTGTAAACGGATCGTAATAATTCATAAAGCCCTCCTTGCAGAATTAACTCTTTATACAAGAGCCGTTTTTTTGGAAAAATTGACACCTGCATAAATTCTTTTTTTTATTTTAACAAAGGAACTCTATCACGATGAGAGAGAGTGAGTTTTTTTAAGAAATTTTTGTTTTAAATATTTTGTCATGAATCAAATTTATATCCATTTTTAGATAAAAGCAAGAAAAAGTTTTTTATTTATTTCTTAGAATAAAATTCCAAAACACTACGAGCAAAAGTATATGCATTTTTTATTTCGCTGATGTTTTCAAAATAATCTTTGTGCAAAATCATTCTGCCATCAAAAAATGAAATCATTTCTTCAAAAGTCTTTTCTTTCACCATTGGAGATGAAATCAATTTTGTATAATTTGCAAGCATTACAGCAAAATCATTTAAAACCGGAATTTTCATACAAGTTGTGATTATTCCGTTTCCAATTCCAAGATTTGCACTTAGAAGTTCAAAGTTTGTTTCTATATCAGTATGAAACCAATTTTGAGATTTAAAATTACTGAGAATACAAGCATTATGAGCAGCCGCATTTCTTAACCGGCGAACTGAATCAAAATGAGGAGTATAATCACATTTCAAATTGAAAAACTCGTAATAATGGGCGTAGAAATCGATAAAATCAGAAAAAGCTAATAACTCAACGATACTCCAAACAGAAGGACTTTCTTTGTAATTATCAAAAATCTGGCGATTATAAAAGTTAGAAGATGTGCTATAATTTTCCACTGTGTTTCGAACACGATTATGAGTTTCCATAAATTTTTGAACAACAAGATATCCATCATCCTTAGGATTTTCTTGGCAATCATTGATAATTTTTACTTTTAGGTAATGCTCAAAATCGATGGTCATTTTCAAAATCAATTTTCTAAAAAACATATCGATTGTGGAAAGTTCAACTAAATGCCCAAAATCAACTTTTGTATATTTACCCGCCTTTGTTTTTTCACCAAACTCAGCATATTGTTTTAACCTAAAAAAATAATTATGCTTAGCAAGAAAAACAGATGCTTCTTCTTCTGTTTTCAAATTAAAAGTGATTCCTAACTCGTCTTTACAATATGAAATAATTTCTGAGACTGTTAGTTTTTTGCCGATTGTCTGTTGTTTTTCTTTCTTTGCCATGAGAAGTATTATAACATGAAAATTCTATTAACAGTAAGAGAAAAGTACAATAAGAAGTAAGAAGGATAAAATAAATTAGCAAATGTTCTTCTACATTTTACCAGAGAAATCCATCTTCTGTTCTGTAAAATTCATCACGGTACAAAACTTTTTTTTCTAGAATTGTCCATACCTAAATTATGTTTGTTTGCATTTTAAACTTCTCGTTTAATGAACTTTTATACAAATTAAGTTATAATAAATTTATGGGAAAAAAATCCGTTTATCTAACCAGCGATTTACACATCGATCATTATTGCGATAATTCCTCACAAATTCCGGCGTTCATCGAAAAGTTTTTGCCAGAAGCAGAAGTTTTGTGCGTTGCAGGTGACACTTCCGATAATCCAAAACTTTTCATAGATTTTTACCGCTTGGTATCAAAAAAATACAAACAAACTTTTTTGATTTTTGGAAACCACGATTTGACAGTTCGTCACGATGATTATTTTTTGCAAAATCCTTTTACTGACACTCAAACAAAATTGAACTGGCTCAAAGAAAAACTTGCAGAAATTCCCAATGTAACTTTGCTCGATGGAACTGTAGCAAAATACGAGAACATAAAAATCGGTGGAACAATGGGATTTAATGATTTTTCAGTTGGGTCAAATATTTATCCTCGTACAAAAACTGAACTCCAAAAAGAATGGCTCTCTTGGTTTGATAATGTTAACTGGCGATACAAAAATAATAATCCTGATTTGATTTTACAAATCGAACTAAATAAACTTGATGCAATCCTTCAGGAAAAACCTGATATTGTGATGACACATTTTATTCCAACCGCTGTAGGAATTCCAAAGAAATATCAAGCTGAAATTACTAACGCATTTTTCTATTTTAATGCTGATGAATTTTTATCCAAAATGAAATCAAATTCAATTTGGCATTGTGGTCACACTCACGATTCAAGCAAAAAAATTCATTCTATTAAAAATGGACTTTTCACAAAAAAAATTAATCTTCTGGTAAATCCTATCGGCTACCCTTTCGAAACAAACAAAACTTTCAGTTTGAAATCCAGATGCAAAGATTTTTTATGTAAAATGTGATTATTGGAAAAAGAATATTTCTAAAATTGATAAAAACCTATTTGGAGCATTATGCAACAAATTTTTTAATAGTGTTAAAGGCTTTGGATTCAATGTTTGCAGCAGTTTGATGTGATACATTTAACATTTTTGCAATTTCCCTTAAGGAAAGAGGTCCATTTTCATGGTGGTTCAAATTGTAGTGAAGTGTTACCACTTTTCTTTGGTCACCTGGAAGAGAATTTACAACATTTAAAAGTTCATGACACATTGTCTTATTCATAAAAATTTGTTCTGGAGATAAAGTATTATTAGCACTTACTTTGTAAACAAAGGGAACCTTATCTTCATCTTCTTCGGAAGAAAAACAATCCATATCGATTTCCCTGTAGATATAAATAAGTTTTTTACAATACCGATAAGTTTTAACACTCCACCCAAGACATGAAGCGATATTTTCATCAGTAAGTTCAGTTCCTCTTGAAATTAAATATTCTTTTACTTTTTTGATACTTACTGACTTTTTATAAAGTCGTTCTGGCATTTCTTGTGTAGAGTTTATAAGTTTGTTTTTTAGTTTAAACCAAATGAATGTAGAAAGAGCACCTTTTGAAGGGTCATATTCATTTATTTTATCTAGAAGGAGCAAAACTGCTTGTTGTGTTAAGTCTTCTGTTTCTAAAGTTGAATATTCAATTTCATTAACTAATTTATTGATAAGAGCCATATTGTTGATAATGAGATCATAAGAATTATTTGATTGAATAGATTTATTTGTTTTCATCATAGATATGCTCCTTGTATAATACTTTTAAGTGTGTTTTCGATTGTATAATATAGTTTTCTAAGTACAGAAATTTGATAAAATTTATTTATAATTTTCACTTTTTTTGTAAATTTTTGCCTTTTTTTCTATTTCTTTGTATAGACAGTCACGAAATTTACATAAAATCAAAAACTTCACGTTTTTTCGTAAATTAGACAAAAAGATTATTTGTAATGAATTTATTGGTGAAATAATTTTACGAGATAAAAAATGTTTGTTGAATTTAATCAGAGAAAAAAGATTAACTACAGTTTGTACCTAATTTCACCTTCAATATTATGGCGTCTTTTCCATTCTTCAATTGGATAATAATATTTTCTGTTGATACTTGCGTTCGCTGGTCCAGAAGCTTGTCTAATTACATACCTATAAGTAGACATATCTTGTTGAACTTCAATACATGCTTTCATTTTATTTTTCACTATCAAAACAACAATTATAGATTTTAATGATAAAACTTTGTCACGATAAAGATATCCAACACAATTTCGCATTTTTGTACTAATTTCGTAGAGTTCATCTGTATTTCTTGGAATAGCAAAAAAGTATGAATTTTTTGTTCCTCTTTTCATTATGTCTTTACCAAGATTATAATCTCTAGTTGTTGGAGCAGTTTCTTTTTCAATATCTTCGAATTTGTACAAATCATCCATCTCCATTGGTTCGTCGTCAATAATTTCATAATCATCAGCAACAAGAACTTCATCTTTATCATAACAAGGAGAATCATTGGATTGATTTTTTTGCGCTTTCAACATCATCAACCGATTTTCTTTGATAGATTCATAATCTTTCTTAATCAAATCGTTTTCTATAGGAGCAACAAAATCTTCAAACCTCAAAATATCCTGACTATATTTAATTTCTTTAATTCTATATTTTGCGGCATTGGAAGTATATCCAATATAATTATCATCATCTTCGTCTTGAGCAAAATATTGAATCAATTGGTCATGCATTTGAAGAGTAAAACCCTCTTTCAAAATTCTTTCATGAAAGGCAACTGGTAAATGAATTGCATTGTAATAATAAATATCAATAGCATCTAAAATTGTATTAATATTAGTATCTTTAAAAAACTTAATTAATCTTTTGGCGATTACAGATTCAGTTTTATTAGTACGAGCATTTTGAACCCAAAGTCTTAATCCATCAAGAAGGGGTTTTTCTGATTTTGCATAAACTGACCTTTTGATAATTGAAAACCGAAGAAAATCATTTGTAATAAAAATGTTATAAATATTTTCGTCAGAAACTAAGGTTCTAATTGCATCAGAATTTGTAAATCCTAAATATTGAGCAAAAGCATGAAGAAAAATGAGTTCTGGAGTTTTGTGAAAATCTTTACGAAGTTGTTTTGTAGTTTTTATTTGAATAAGTTTACAAAAATCCTTAAAAAGATTTAAATCATTGCGAAAATTAAAGTTACGAATATTATCAATTTTTTTTTCAATTTTAGAAAACTCGGGACAACTTGGATATCTTACGAAATCCCTTAGTTCAACATTTTCTACATGAAAATCAACATCATATATTTTTTTACATAGTCTTAAAATAATAGTCATTATTTCATTATTTAATTCCGTAGAAATTTGTTTTATATCAAAATTTTCAGGATGACTGATTCTTCCATTTTTAAAATCGATTATCTTGGAGCAAACACTTTGAGTATGATATATTTGTTTTTCGTAAACATCTAAATAAGACCATTTTTCATTTACCCTGATTACTAAGTTTTCTAAATCAACATAAAATTCGTATTGATTCTTATTCCAATTTTTAGTTAAACCAATACTTGATGGTAATGGAATTCCACATGAAAAGAACATTTGATTATTTGGATAAATTGTTACATATTCCCATCGTTTATGAAAATCGCACCAACCTTGTTTTGTCTTATTATTAAATGGAATAAAAGACTGTGATTCTAAAGATAAACTAGGTTTTTCAAGAGATTGTGAAATTGTATTAAATTTTTGTGACCAACAAATAATCATGTTATATATATTAGGATGAAAAAAATAAATGTCTAATTAACAGTAATAAAATAAATAAAAATATTCAACAAAAAAAATGACCTTGTCCAAAATTTTGTGTAAATGGCAGATTCACAAAATTAGACCTTGTAGTTTAATTTTTCTATTCCATAATAACTCGTTCACCATCAATCCAAAATTCTTCAATTTTTCCGTAATCGCTGATAATCGCAGGATATAAATTTCCGAACACATCCATTTGTTTATTAGACAATTTTCCGTTTTCCCAATGTTCAGTATGGCTATCATCAAATTGAACTGCTGGTATATCCTCCTCAGAATGTAAAAATCCATCTTTCCAATTTAGAATACAAGAAATTGCTTCTTGGCCATACTTATTTTCAAAAATCTTAAATTCTGAACCTTGTTTTAGATTTCCATTTTCGTCCAAAAAAGGTTTTTCCCTTTCCATCAATTTTATAAATCTTGATACTGTTTCCATTTTATTTCTCCTAGTATTTAAAGTTTACTGTAGTAAACTTTTTTTTTATTTTATAGACTTTTGAAAAAAGATCTAAAAATAAAAAAATCAAAATTTTAATAATTTTTTTCAACAAACATAGCAAATTCAGTCCACGACATATCTGTTTGTAATTTGTATTTACTAATTACATCTGGTGGTGGCATTAAAAAATTATATTTTTTCCATAATCTTAAAGCATCATCTTTTTCTAATTCCAATGGAATTATCTTATTGAATTGTTCAATAAGATTCCTGTTATATTGTTCAGTTCTTTCTTGTCCTTTTTTATATCTTTCTAATTTTCTTTGTCGAATTTGTTTATATTCTTCTTCAAAATCTTGTTTAAATTCTTCGTATTTTTCTTGAAAATCTTTTTCCATTTGGTCAATATCAGAAGATAAATTAACATAGATTTTTTGATAAGTACTAGAACATTTATTATAAATTCTTCCCCAGATAATTTCAGTTAATTCATAGTATTTAATTTTTTGGTCATTTAAATCTTGCGTTATATGAACAATATTATCTTTGTTAATTTTTTCTTTAACAATTTCCCATACATCATCTGCAAATTTTTCAATTTCGTAGTCTTTCCGATTTTTTTTGATTACATAATAATTCATTTGGATTTCTCCTAAAACATAATTTTTCAAGTTTTATTTTGTTACGATAAAACTCATAATCGAAAGTCAGGAAACCACTGTTCCTCAGCGACTTTCTATAATTATTTTAGGATAAAATTTTTGTTGTGTAATTAAAGCGGTTGTTTAAAATAAAACATCCCAAGCCCTACCGAAGTAGATACCTGGGACGATTTTTGTGAAAGAAAGTTTAGATTTGTCATCTCTATTGACAAAGTATTCTTTTATGTTACAATTTTATTAGTTGTTGCAACATTATTAAGACTAAACGTGTTGTTTTCAATGGCTTTGGTGAGTGATGTCTTATAGACACTAAGGTCTACCTCTTTCAAAAGTTTCCATCCTTTTGTCTTTTCTATATCAACCTTTTGTTTCCCATTTTTTTAAGATATTTTCTTAATGCTTCTACAACTTTTTTAGGTGTATCAGGTTGCAAATTATCAACAGACTCATTTTAGCTTCTGTCAATTAAATATTTTAGCAATGGAAACATCTTTTCATAATCTCCTGGATTTCTTGTTACCATTATCTGCTTCAATTATATTATTTTTGACTTTCAGTTTTATCTTTTGTTGTCATAAAAGTTACAATTGATTTCATTTCCATACAACGCAATTCATTCATCAAACGGAAAACAATCACTAGATGTTCGAATCGCAACGATATGTCCGTTATCCCAGTCTTCTTCGTAATATCCCATTTTTTGAGAAACTGCAGGATATCCTGATGGGTAACCTTTTGTCCAAAATTCTTGACCAAGATTGTATTCAATAGCAGCTCGTTGAAGAATAATATTTCCATTTTCATCGTAGACATTTCCGTCAATAAGACCATTTACAAATCTAACGATAGAACCATCTTTCATTTTCTTTTCGCCATTATATAGTTTACATTTTTTGTCTGTCATCAAAAGTCCAATAAAATCTTTGTAACGAGATTTTGATTCTTCATTGTTTGTTGTAAATCTTTCTTTTATTTCGTACATAATAACTCCAAAAAAAATTTTCCATTTCTAAAATAAATTTTATTTGAAGTATTATGATTTGTCATTTAACTTATGGTTTAAAAAATTATTTATCACTTGACATATTTTTCCTATCATTTATATTAGAAACATGACAATTTTGCTCATTACACAAGATTGTTGATGGTGTCAACATAGTAGATATGGCTTTCTCTTTAAGAGAACGCCATATTGTAGGTGCAACTCCTACCGCAACCTTGTTATATTTTTGCTCCTATATCTGCATAGAGGTCATTCGACTGGCTGTGGTACAGATTAGGAGCTTTTTTTATAAAAGAAAAGCCATATAATATGGAATTGTTATTTTATTTTCAGCAACACCCACGTTGTTTTCTGAAAGTTTATAACAAAGATTCACATCATATTGTGGATTTTTTAAAACAGTGTTAGCAGATTTTGTATTTCCAGTCGTTGATTTTACTTCAATAAGGGAGATTTCATCCTTTACTTTTGAAATAAAATCAATTTCAAGCCCAGAATCTTTATGAAAATAATAAAGTTTTTTATCTTGTTTTGAAAAACTATCAGCGATGATATTTTCAAAAATAGCACCCTTATAAATACCTAAATCACCAGATAAAATTTTTGCAGGACAATCCCGATCAAGCATTGAAATAAAAAGTCCTGAATCTTGCATATAGATTTTAAAAATATTGTCTATTTTGTTTCCTTCAAGTGGCTCTGAAATATTATTAAGATTGTAACAAAGATTTATAATTCCAAAATCACACAACCATTGAATTGCAGGAAGATATTTTTCTGAACGCCCCTTTTTCTCCAAAGTAGAAAATACAAATTTTTTATTTTCCTTTGCTAGTTGAGCAGGGATTGAATCAAAAACTCTATTTATTCTACCAAGTAAAGAAAAGTCAATTTCTTCATTTTCATTTTCATCAAGATGTTTACCGAAATCATCTTTGTATTCTTCAATAATATCATGTTGCTCTTGCAAAACTACATTCATATCATTTGTAGAAATAAATCTATCAACAATATAAGGTAAACCACCAACACAAATATATTCTTTAAAATATCTAAGCATTGCCTGATGAGTTGCTTCGCTTACAGGAGTTTTAGTTTCGTAACATTCACGAATATAATCGATAACATTTTCATTTATACCTTTTGCCCATAGAAATTCTTCAAAATCCATAGGTTTCATATAAACAACGCGTTCAAATCCTGTTGGAACTCCTTTTCCTTTCTTTTTATTATATCCTTTTATTCCAAGAAGAGAACCTGTAGCAATAATATCGAATCTTCCATCTTCGCAAAAAGGTTTGATACTGGATCGTGCATTTGCACATTCTTGTATTTCATCAAATATTATTACAGTATTTCCTTCTTCAAATCGAGAATTAGGAAATAAAGCCGATAAATCGATAATAATTCTGTTAACATTCAAATCATAATCAAAGATTTTTTTTGCACTTTCGTTTTCTTTAAAATTTACATATATAACATTTTTATAATTTTCTTTTGCAAATTCACGAACACTATAAGTTTTTCCAATCTGTCTAAGCCCTTTAATAACAAGAGCTTTCTTTTTTCCTGTAGAATTCTTCCAATTTTCCAGCTCAAGCATTATTTTTCTTCTAAACATACAAATCTCCTACAACACTTTTTCTAGGGAGTTTTTGATAAAAAATTACACTTTTTCAAGCGAGTTTATGCTTAGATTATACACTTTTCCTAACAAGTTAGCAACGAAAAAATTACAGAAAACTCATATTGTTTAATACCAGAGATATATCTTTGTGTTTTTTTCTTTTTTAATCATAATGCTCTTCCTCAAAACAAATTATATTTGAAACAATCCAAATTGTCATTTAACTTGTGGTTTAAAATTTCTTCTTTCTACCCTACTCTTTCAAGCAAAATATTTTAAACAAACAGTTTAGTTACAACCTCATAATTTTGAATTAGTCTAAATATAGGATTTATTTTTGGAGGAAAACGATGACAGAAATTTTTAAAAATTATCAACAGAGTTTAACAAACCCAAACGGAAAAATTGATTTTGATAATGATAATCTTAAAACATATCTTTTTTTGCAACGACCATTTGAACATACAAAAATCTCTAGAGATTTATTGGAAGAAGGTTTTTCGCGAGAAAATATTATCACAATAATGAATATCTATCTTTCATATTTGGAAAAAAAAGAAAATGAAAAATTCCAAGCATTGAAAGATGATGATGGTGAATTTGACACTGATAAAATTTTAGAATCAATTTGTAAAGATTTGAATGATGATTTTGAAAACTATTGTTTCATTTTTCATTTTATCGAATTTAAAATCAAAAGCCATTACGAAGAAAAATATCCAGATAGAAATATCAAAACTCCACTTGATGAACTTTTGGATTCTCCTTTTGTAAAAAATTTTTTTGGTGGTTTGGATTTAAATTATGAAGAACAAGTTTTTTTTATCACTAATGTTTTAAATAACAAATGGAAATGTATTTATCCAGAAAAATATGTTGATGAATACAACTTTGAAACTTTCAAACGAATCGTAAATTCAAAAAAAGAATTTTCACCTGACTATCAAAGACTTTTGAATGAAAAATTTATGCGTCTTTATCTTTTTTCTGATTCATGGAAACCAAGCGACTATGTTAATTCATATTTCCAAAATAAAAATCAAACTTTTACAAAAGAAAATTTCCCTTGTGATTCCCAGATGGATTCTTACGATTATAACGATATTGATAAATTAAACAAAACTGACTCTGAACTTTTTAGAAAAGTTTTAGTAAAAGCAATAAAAAATAAAGAATCTAATTTCCTTTTATTTTACGGAAGCATTAATTACAGATTAATAAATTATCTTCACTTTAGTTTAGAAAAAAATAATTTTACAGTTAAAACTCTTTATTCAAATAATTTTGAAGGTAATCAAAATGAATTAGTTTTTAACATTTACGCACTTGCCCGAGAATGTTATTTTGAAAATTCAATTCTTTGCCTTGATTCAAATTTTGTAAACACTTTATTTCAAACTAAAAAAGAAGAAAAAAGCTTTTTTGACTTTTTAACTCCAACAGAAAAAAATTACAATAACAATTTTGAAATTTTATTAAAAAATAAAACTCCTGTAATTTTACTTTCTGAATTAACAAATATTAATTCTTTAGCAGACAAAAACTTTTTTGAAACTTTGGAAGAAAAAAATATCAATATTTCATTTTCTTGGAAATTAAATCTTCCAAAAGAAAATAAATATCTTTATTGTGCAAAAAAATATTTTGGAAGAAACAAAAATATTCCACTTTCAATTTTAGGCTCAATCATAAATGAATGTTACAAAAATAAAATCAGTTTTGAAAATTGGGGAAAAGTTAGCGAAATGTTCGCTAACGCAGAAAATTTTTCAAAGCAAGATGTTAAAAATTTGATAAAAAATAAATTCAATATTTTAGAAACTCCAAAACAAAAAATCTCTAGCACTTACTCTATGAAAGCCCTAAACACAAATCCACCAATTTCTGAATTTTTTACTTCTTTGCAAAATGCAAAAAAGTGGCAAGAAAAACACAAGGTCGAAGGACTCGGAGTTTCAGCAAAACTTCATGGACTTTCTGGTGCAGGAAAAACTCTATTTGCAAAAAAAATCGCAAGTGATTTTGATATGCCACTAAAAATTATTCATCCATCTGATATTATTAGCCCTCTTGTTGGTCAAACAGAAATAAATATCAAACAAGTTTTTGACGACGCAAAAGAAACAAATTCGATTTTACTTTTCGACGAAGCTGATTCATTTTTTCACGCAAGAGGCGATTCATTAAATCGGCACAACGATATTAAAGTAAATGAATTTCTAACTCAAATAGAAGATTTTAACGGAATTTTATTTTGCTGTACAAACCTTCCAGAAAGTTTTGATAAGGCTACAGACCGAAGATTTAATTTTCATGTGGAATTTAAATCTTTAACAAAAGAAGGAATTGATATTTTATGCGATTCATATTTTAAAGAATTTTCACTTTCTGAAAATCAAAAAAATAAAATCTTTGAAGCTGGAGAAGTTACACCCGGGGATTTTGGTCTTGTTTACAGAAACCTAAAATTCACTTCTCAAGAAAAAATCAATTCAGAAACAATCTGTCAGGAACTTATCAAAGTTGTAAAACAAAAAACTAGAAACAACGAATCAACAAAACAAATCGGTTTTGCAATCTAAAATCAAAATCGAAAAAAATATTTTACGGAGAAAAAATTATGGAAGCAAAGAAAAAACGACAAAGCAATACTAAGAATTTGCAACGCATGGAAGAAGTTTTAGTTGAGTTAAATATCAATTATAAAGTTACAAAAGATGGATATATCATCTTAACAGACGAAGATATTTTAATCGACGAATATGAGATTTTGGTTAAACACTCAGACAAAATTGGAAAATTTCAACTTGTAGGAATTACAGATCAAGGTGAATTAAAAGACCTTCACGATAATTTTTATATTTTTAGACAATGTAATTCTTGCAAAAAATTTTATCTTGACTATTTCCAAAGAGAAGAATGTTTTTATTGCAAGAATTCTCATCTTACAAAAATCGAGTCGGATAAAAAAATCCCAAATTGGAATCCATTTCCACCAGAATTCATCCTTGACCCAAATCATAAAATTGATGATGAAATGAAAATTGGAAATGAAGATAAGCAAAAATTAAAATCCAATATCATCAAGAAACTTTCAGGTGAAGCAAAATATATCACTATTTCAAAAGAACAAGTTTTTGAACTTAGAGAGTTGGAACAAAAATATCCAAATATGGTCGCATTTTTCAAATATCTTTATGAACAAATTGAATTATCAAAAATGAAAATTCATGGAGAATTATCTTTTAAACCTTCAGTCCTCGTTGGAAATGCAGGATGCGGAAAAACTTCTTGTGTTGTTGAAATTTCTAAAATTTTACAAGGAAAATCTGCCACTAGAATTGACTTAGGAAACGATATTGCAATTTTCACTTGTGCAGGAAGCGACCCCACTTACACAGATGCAAAACATGGACTAATTATTGAATCAATGTTTGCAGAAGAAGACGGTCATCCTATCAAAAATCCTATTGTTCACTTTGATGAATTAGATAAAATTAATTCAAAAAGAGAAAATTCTATAGAATCTTTTTTTTATTCTATTTTGGAAAAAAGTACTTCTAAACATTTTACAGATAACTTTTTGGGACTTGAAACAGACGCTTCTGGAATCAACTATATTTTTACAGCAAATTCTTTAGATTTAATTCCAAAACCAATTCTTAATCGCTTACGAATTTTTGAAATTCCAGATTATACCGAAGAACAATTTAGAACCGTCGTTATCGATAGTTTTTATGAAAACTGGTTAAATCACAATAATCTAAAAAGAGAATTTTTCCCAGAAGTTCTATCTTCCGAAATGAAAGATGAAATTATTAGAATTTCAAAATGCGACCCTCGAAGTATAAATGACGCCCTTACCGAACTTTTTGCAAAAACAATGCGCATCGACGACGAAACTGGCGAAAAAATTGCTCTCTTTTCAGAACCTGAACTTTGTAAAGGTTGGCAGAAATACCGAGGGAAAAGTAAATACTCTCTTCCAAAATGGAAGCTTTCTCAATGTTTCAACCAAACTAAATTTAATCCCGTAGAATTTCTTGAAAGTTACTTATCATAAATTTTTTTACTAACATTTTCTAAAACTCCAAGTTATAATTTTTCTTGCATGGAGTTTTCATAAAAAATGCAAATTTATGAAAATAACACTATTTTTGGTGATGTTTCTTAACAGAACTCATTATATACTTCCATTGTAAACAAACACGACATGGAGGTATTTTATGACAAACTTTATTGAAAACGGCAAAATTGTTTTTTATCCAAACATTGATTTAGAAGCAACTGGAAAAAACATAAAAGCCTTACGAGAAAATGCAGGTCTTTCTGTAAAAAAATTGGCTGAACTTGTTGGCTTTGAAGCGGTACAAGGAATTTATCGTTGGCAAAAAGGCAAAACTCTTCCAGCTATAGAAACTTTGTTTTTGTTAAGTAACATTTTTCATAAAAAAATAGATGAAATTGTTTTGTTACAAAAAAACGCATAATCGATTTATCTTTTTAGATAAAAAATTTAATCAAATAGAACTATAGGAGAATTTAGACATGGAAGAGAACTTTATTGAAATATCTAATCCAGGAAATAACGAATCTTTATCTCATTTTAAAGACTTTTTTGGACGCGTTGTAAGAGATGATAATGACGAATTATTAGACGGAGAATATCAATTTGGAGAATATCCCTTTGCAATTATTCGATTTCATGAGGGAATGATTGATGGAAATATTTACGATCAATATGGTGATATTATAGAACGATACCCAGCTTTAATATATCAATCAAATTACACATCCTGTACAGAATATTGGACAAAAGGATTCCCAGATGGAAATCCTGCAATTAATTTCGATTTTGGTGAATACGAAGAATATTGGAAAGACAAACAACTTATTACTATACGAAAAGCACATAATTGGGATGATATATCACAGGAACAATTTACACATAAATATATTTTTGAAGAGAAAGCCGAAAGTATTATAAAATCTATCGTTTTTTCTAATGATATTGATGATTATGACTTTTTTGAAGACGAATATAATTACGACGATTATAATTTTGACGACTATAATAAAAAATGGAGTGATCCACCTTCTGAAATAAATGAAGAAAAAGAAATTGATAAAATTCTTTCATTTAATAATTATCTTTCGTTTCAACAAAGACTATTTAAAATTTTGGAAATAAAAAAAATGACAGCTCCAGAACTTTATACAAAAATTGGAATGTCTCAACAAACGTTTAACAATGTTAAAAATAGTTCTTTAGTTACCTACAATAACGCAGTTGTCCTTGCGTTTGGATTAGAATTAACTTTTGAACAAATGATAAAATTCGTAAATTTTGCAAGAAAGGGTTTTGGACATAATCCTCAACAAGATAAATTTTTAAGAGAAGCCATTGAAAACAAAGATTACAGTATTTACAATTTAAATAGGAAAATTGAAAAAGTAAATGAAAAAATTAGAAAAATAAATGAAGAATTTTTTGAACATTTTGGAAAAAATAAAGAAAATGAAATAAAACTTTTTCTCCTACAAAAAGAAGAGAATCAAACACAAACAACCAAGACTAAGACTTCTTCAAAGAAAAAAGATGATAAGAAATCTTCAAATGAAAAAAATACAATAAAACAAAAATAACACCATTTTTGGTGATGTTTTATACATCACACAGTCATATACTTACCTTAACAAAACAAAGCGAGGTAGGTATATGACTGAATTTATCAAAAATCAACAACCAAATTTTTCAAAACAAATCGACAAGAAAGCCACAGGACAACACATTAATTTCTTAAGAAAAGATGCAGGTTTTTCCGTCAAAAAACTAGCAAACCTTCTTGAATTTGAAAGTGATCAAGCAATTTATAACTGGCAACAAGGAAGATCTCTTCCATCTCTAGAACATTTATTTATACTCAGTAACTTATTTAACAAAGATATCGAGGATATTGTGTTATTAAAAAATAAACAACAAGTTTAATGGCAAATACGAAAAAATCGACTATATTAAAAACTGAGAGGTGTAAATAATTTACATTACAGGTGATATGCACAACACAATCGATATGAGTAACATTTCTACTAATAAATTGAAGAATTATTACTCTTGGCAAAAGAATGATTACGACCCTGTAAAAAAACTGCTAGTACCCGTTGGACAATGCCAATAAAAGACTGGGCACTAGCAGTTAATCAATTTGCAATACTTTTTGACGGGCATGTTCCCGTTTTTAATTAAACCTTGCCATTTATACAAAATTTTAGACAAGGGCTACGATCACAGAAAATACAGCAAATTCATTCCGTTATTCACTGACGGAATTGTTCTTGATAGTTTAGAAAATAACTATTTTTCTTTAAAAAAAATCGTACCACAAGAAATGCTTATGTTCACATATAAAATCTGTAATTATTTAGACTTAGCACACATTGTGGTACAAGCCTTTGTCTTGCGTACACGTTATCCTAACTTCCGAATAACATGATTTATGAAAGAAAACTTTTCAAAATTTTATTTTAACCTTATCACCTCTCACCTACCCTACCGATTCAATTTAGCAGAGTTTTACTTGCCACTATCATAACAACATCCAAATTCAACTTGATTCAAAGCATCCATCAAACCTTTGTATGATAATTCTTTCAAAGGTTGTTTTCCTTTGGCGTAGCTACACCAATTAACTTTTTTATCCCAGGAAACAGAACAAAATTCTGTAGGCTGTTTGCATCCTGTTAAACAAGCTGGAGATTGAAATGGTTTACCACAAGCAATTTCTGACACTTGTTTTGCAGTTGGTGAATGAGAAAATCTTCGTGGAATTAAAATGATTCTGTCCGCAGTAATTCCATTTTCCAATAATCGTAAGTAAACGCTTTTTGATTCATCTGTGTTGAAATCTGAAACAAGCAAATTCACTCCCGATTTTATTTTTTCACTGGCAATTTTGTTTATCATTTTTATTACGCGGTCAACTTCATTTTTGTTTTCAGGATGATGAATTGTAATGTGAATTTTATCAGGTTTATTTTTCATCAATTTTGAAAAACACTCTTCATTTTCTAACGGAAGTCCATTAGAAGTAACGGAAACATACATTTCATCCATTAAACTCGAAATCAATTCGAATATTCCATCAAACTCAAAAGGTTCTCCTCCGCCAAAGGAAACAGCATCAATTCCATGTTTATGCAAATCAAGAATAAATGGAATTAGTTCTTCCACTTTCCAAATTACATTGCCTTCTTTGAAGGAGTGATTATAACAAAAGTCACATTGCTTGGAACAAAAATTACTTAAATCTATTGATATTCGGTCAATCATATTTATTCTTCCGCATCTAGTACAATTGGAATTTTTCCATCTTGCTGTTCATTTTGATAATCAAGAATGTAACAAAATCCACCACCAGTTTTAGGAAATTTTGTATAAACTCTATCTTCAAACTTTATAGAATCTCTTCCCATATGCCAATGACAAATAACATATTGCGCAATTTGAAAACCTGTACATTCAGAAAATTTCAAAGGAACACGAAGCAATTTATGTCGTTGATTTTCTGGAATTTGTTCCTCTTTAAATGGGAATTTTGGAACATTTGTTCTTTTTGCTAGTTCAGAATAAGACCAGTACGGTTGTTTATAACAATAAAATGGTTATGTCCAGTTTTTGTCTTCTCCAGAAAAATCTTCGTCAGTTACAGAATCAATATAAATATGAACAACTCGTTTAACTGTTTTATAGAAAGTTTCTAATCGCCGTTTTTTATTTAAGTCTGATTCAGAATAACCGAATAATGACCATAAAAAATATATGCCGTGTTTATGTGATAAACAATATTCTGTGCTATCAGAAAAAACTTCAAGAAATTCGTTTTTATTTGCTTCATCAACTTGAACAAAAAGGTCATAAACATTTTCAACATCATACTCTGAAGGAGAAACAGCATTTGACATCAATTCTTCCACTTGTTCATCTGTTAATTCAAAATACTCGATGGAATTTTCATCTTTTGCACCTAAATCTTCTTCGGCAGTCATTAAATTTGAATTATTTTCAGAAGGAATATTCACAGGAACAGGTCCATTTTCATCAAAATCAAATAACGCGATGTTACCTTCTTCATCAGCAACAAACCATTTTGTACTCATTGAGTGAGTAGCAGGAAATTCTTTTGTAGTTTTCATTTTGCATTCTTTTTATAAAAACTCAGAATTGATTTTAAATTAGTTTTTACCATTCCTCCTTTATTTAGGATACCACTAGTTTACAAACCTGTCATTAAACTTGTGGTTGAAAAATAACAAAAACGCCATACATTATAGTAAAGTCTTTTCTGTAACTTCAGTTAGAACAAAAAAATATCAATATGGGTATTCCACCTAAACACTACTATTAAAAAAGAAGCATTAATGCTTTAACTCAACTTGGGGAAAATTAAACCATTCAACTGCTTTTATAAAAGACTTTTTCTTTCTAGAAGGCATATTATCAAAATTAACAATATTTTTCTCTGGAAAATATCCATAATCGTATGCAATTGACCTTTCTTCACACCCTATTATACCAATTTCGTCTTCACATTTTACTTTTGAAAGTAATAATTTTGCTTCATATAAACTTGGATAAATTCCTTTTTTAATAAGCCCCAAGTAAAATCGAACTATTTCTTCAGTGCAATAGGATACATTGCCAGAAAGGGTCAAAAACCATTTATCTTCTTTATATTCCAAATATAAATGTATTCTTGTTCTAGAACTTCCTGCAATTACTTCCCAAGAATGAGAATTATCAGTTCTCCTAGTCCATTTATTTTCATCAGAACTTTTATACCAATCCAAAAAGTCTTCAACTGAATCACCTAGTTCAGTTTGGAACCTATGTAAACCTCCATCTCTGTTATCAGCAAATTTTTTATATAATTCAAAAGAAGTTATTGTATCCCAATCAATTTTAGATATATGAAATGAATCTATAACTCCTTTATTTTGTCTATATCCATAAGAACAAATATCAAAAAACTTATTTGCTGTCATTTGAGTAAGGAAAAAATCACTTTCAAGCATCCCGTATTTATCAAATGAACCTGCTTCAACATATTGAATAAAATCTAATATTTCTTTTTCTGTTAGTTTATAAGGTTCTTCTCCTTGCTTTTCTGGATATAATTCATAGAACTTTTTTCTTTTTATAGTTCCCATTCTAAAATCATAAGGTAAATTCTCTACAATATATTTGTTGTATTCTCCTTTTTCTAATAAAAAAATAACTTCCTCCACAGAAAATATTAGCCATTCCAACAATTCTGTATACTTAAGTTTTTCAAAAAAATTTGCTTCTGTTTTATTTGGATCAACCATAATACGACAAGAATTTCCAACACAAATAGTTCTGTAACTATTATATTCTACTGTCAAAAGAGAAAACCATTCTTTTTTACCACGGGAATTTTCCAAAGTAATCCATAATTCGTGGCGATTATCATGTCCACAAGGTTGAATCTTATCAAGAAGTTTATAGAGAAAATCAATTAATTTTAAATCTTCATCATCAGTTACAAAATAATTATTAGTTCTCAACTGTGTTAATGCGATAAGTTTTTTTATTGTCTTATAGTTACTAGTCATATATACATTCTAACAAACAAAACTTTTAATACCATTAAACTTGTAGTTTAATTCATATTTATTCTGACAATATCTTTATCTCCCCTACCCTACCGATCTTTTTCAAAAAGTAACAATTCTCTTAAAAAACAACTTGCATAAAATCTCACCCCAAAAGGTAACACTTCTACTAAAATTACAATAATTTTTCTTTCTATAAAAAAAGAAGTAACAGTTCTCTTAAAGTCAGAGAAAAATTAAATAGCAGATAGAAATTTTTTTTGGAAGCAAGGTAACAATTCTCTTAAATATAGAAAGAAAGTATTCGTTGATAAAAAGGTAACAGTTCTCCTAAAAAAGAACTTTCGTTATTAGAAATGCAATTTTTTTCAAGAATTATTTTTTATGAATCTTGATGAACAAAACTTTGTTGTAAAGAAAAGAAGTAACAGTTTTCTTAAATTAAAAGTAACAAATCTACTAAAGTTATTAACAAAATACTTGTGGAAATCTTGAGTTTTCCGTAACAGTTCTCTTAAAAATCAGAAAATTGTTATTTCTTTATATTGCAAGAAATTAACTTTTCTGTATAATAAATGTATAACAGTTCTCTTAAAAAAGAGTCACAATTTTCTTAAATCTTCTATATATACTAATAATAACAAATAATATATTTAAAAACTAATAATAGTCACCAAAAAATGTGGAAAACTACAAATAATTTAGTAAAACTGTTACCTTCATTATTTAAGAGAAATGTTACTTAAATATCAGTCGTAATTAAAGCATATCTAGGATCTTCTTTTAAAACAGGAGTAGGACTTTTATATAAAGTAATTCCTGTTCCATCTTTAGAAAAATCTATTTTAACTTCTGGATAATGCTTTAATTTTATTTCTTTAAGAAGCTCAACAATTCTTGCATAATTTACATTTACAAGATTGCTATCTTTTCCTTCATCAACTGGAATAAATTGTTCAACAAGTTTATGACGAGGAATAAAAGTTGAATCAACTAACCCGTTATTTCTATAAACTAACCAAGCATACAAATCTTTTCCAATTGGACTATCAATATTTTTGTAAACTTCATAATTGATAGGAACAGCATGCTGAATACAAAAATCACAAAATTCTGGAGAAAGCAAAATTTTAAATCGCCCTACCCTTTTTGTTTCTGAACCATCATCAATTTCTTGATATTGAATACCAGTTGTGAATCGAATATTTCCTGTTGATTTTGTTGTTACAATGACATCTTTTTTTGGATATTGTCCATCTTCGTACATATCTTGAAATAAAATTCCATTTTTCAATTCTTTGATTTCTTGGTCAAAGGTGAAAGCTGCACTGGAAAAACATTCAAGTTGTTCTTTTATGTCTTTTCCTCGTTGTTTTGGAAGTTGAAGTTCTTTTAACAAATCTGCCATTGAAGCATATTCAATCATCAAAGAATTATTTTTGTTTGGAGAAATAACTGCATGTGTTGTTAAAATTGAAAGTAACAATCTTCCATATCTTCCGTAAGGAACATTTTTAGGAGAAGACAATGTTAAAGTTACACCATTACTTCCTTTTCTTACGAAAGTTGTTTTGTGAATATTTTTAAAAGGTAACGAAGCGGTTGTAAAAAAACTTGGAAGATAACCAATTTGTCTTTTTGACGGTTTAGTTTCTTCCAGAGAATTAAACAATTCATTAGTTGAATTATCTACAACTTGAAGTTCTGTTTTTTCAGATATTTTTTTTCTTCCCATGTTATTTTTTAGGTAACAGTTCTCTTAAACTTTCCCTACTCCCCTACTTTTTCAATTCCGTTACGAGATACTTTTAATCGTCCGGCTTTAACTTCTTTCATGATGTAATTTACTGCGTTTTCTACACCTTGAACTAAAGTAACTTCGTGTGCTGAAAAAAATGCTTTAAATTCAGCTTTTTTTCCTCTTGAAAAATGTAAGTTTGCAACATCGTTGTATTTGCTTTTTGGTTCAGTTTTTTGAACTTCTACAGACTGAACAACTGGTGTTGCTGGAGTTTCAATATTTGGTTCTGGAGTATTATCTACTGATATATTGTTTGCAATTTGTGTTAAAAAATCATCAGGTAAAGAAGATGATTTAATTGGTGTGTTAGTTTTTACTTTTGTTGCAATCGCCATTTTCTTCCTCCTTATTTAATCAAGTCTGCAAGTTTTTTGAAGGCATCCAAAGTGTTTTGTTTTGCACCTTGTTGTTGAATTGTTTTTCTAAAAATTGTTGCAGATTTGAAATTTTGGTCCTGAGGAATTTCAACGATATTGAAATCTGTATTTTTTAGAGCTTCGATAATTTCGTTTGCTAATTTGTAAGATTTGTTTACTTCGTTAAGAACGATAGTTTTGAAAACAGGATTGATGCGTTTTCGTTTTTGACAATCTTTTAAGTTGTTTCTGAAAATTTGAAGTCCGTCTTGTGAATATCCGTCGGCTTTTACAACTACTACAATTTCATCAACGGCAGCAAGAATATTTTCTTCAAAGGCTTCAAATGCTGGAGATGTGTCAAAAATACAATAATCGAATCCGAGATTTTCAATTACATTTACAAGGTCAACGAAGATAAATGGTTCGCGAGTTGCTTGCATTGAGCGATACAATTTCAAATCATTTGTGTCTCCATCTGAAATTGCAAGTGTGGGAATCAAATATAAGTTTGGAACTGTGGTCGGAATAATTGCTTTTTCAACTTCAACTTTTCCGAATAACACTTCTCCTAAATCGTACTCAAAACTTTCGATAAGATTACTTGTGCTGTTGCCTTGGCTATCAGCATCTATCAATAAAACTTTTTTCCTTCCATTGCAAGTTGTGCTGCAAGTGATACACTAACGGTGGTTTTTCCTACCCCACCTTTCTGAATCGCAATAACTATCTTTTTCAAAGTGTCCTCCCAAACCCATTGTTTTTACGATAGTAGAATTATAACATTTTTTATTAGAAATTGTCAACTAAAAAATATTGCATATCTAATATATATTATAGAAAATAGTAGATATAGTAGAAAATATATATTAAAAAGTAGTATAGTAAATAGTGTAAGAAATAGTATAAATCTACTATAAAATAATATAAATCTAATAAAAAATAGTAGATTTATAAAGACCTCACCAGATTGCTCAGGATGCGTCCAAAATAAAAAATCGACAAATATATCGACTGAAGTAAAAATGGCTCTAAATAGGGCCTTTTTGCGTATTTTTGAAGTTTTCATTTTTTTATAAAAAATAGTCAAATTCGTCTTAAAAATGATTCATATTTTTTGATTTTTAGAAAATTTTTTTTCATCACTTTTTCAATTTACAAAAATTTAAACCAAAGGTTTAATTAATTTAATAAAAGTTGACTCTATAATGAAATTATTAATTTTTGAAAAAAATTTATTCTATCGTATTTTGATAGTGTCGCTGAGATATAATTTTAATGTGATGAATTTCCTGCGAGGAATTTTAATTTTATTCAATATGAAGAATGTGATGCCTTTTTTTAAGAGAACTGTTACCCGAGAAGACAATATTCAGAATTTTAAAGATACTGAAAATCTTTGTAAAACAAATCTAAATCTGCAAAGGGCAATTTCAAAATCAAATGAAAATCAAAAATTGATTTTAGAAAATGAAGAAATTTTTTGCGAAAAAAAAAGTTTACGAAAATCCTGCAAAGATTTTGGTTACACCAAATCGAACTTTTAAAGTTGCGATGAATTATCCAGAAAAAAAAGTTGCAGTTTTAAATTTTGCTTCGGCCACAAATCCTGGTGGGGGAGTTGTATATGGTTCTTTTGCCCAAGAAGAATGTTTGTGTCGGAGTTCAACTTTGTATTTCAATTTGACAGAAGAAAAAATGCATAAAGGATTTTATTTGTCTCACATAAAACAACAAAATCCGTTACACAATGACGACATCATTTATACGCCAGAAGTTGTAATTTTCAAAACTGATACATCTTATCCAAAGCTTATGAAAGAAGAAAATTGGCAAACTGTAAATGTGATTACTTGTGCCGCTCCAAATCTTCGGGAAAAACCAAGCAATATTCATAATTCTGGAGATGGAAATGTTTCTGTTTCAATTAGTGATAATGAATTGCAACTTTTACACGAAAAACGAGGCGCAAAGATTTTGGATGTGGCTCTTGCCGAAAAAAATCAAGTTGTAATTTTGGGCGCTTTTGGTTGTGGCGCATTTGGAAATAAACCTGAAATCGTGGCAAAAGCGTACAAAAATCTAATTGAAAAATACAAGGTTGCTTTTGAAACAATTGAGTTTGCAGTTTATTGTTCTCCTCGAGATGATTCGAATTATCGAATTTTCAAAAAAATTTTGGAAGGGTAGGGGAGTGTAGTTTTGTAAATTCTGAGGCGTGAATTTGTTCTCATTTTTTTAAGAGAACTGTTACTTCAAATTTAAACAACAAGTTTAATGACGGATGTTCTTTTTGAATCTATAATTTTTTTATGATTTACATTACAGGCGATTTACACAACACATTTGATATGAATCATCTTTCTGTCAAAAAGATGAGAAATTATTGCTATTGGCAAAAGGCAAGTCACGAAGATATTACCAACGCCATAATTCTTGGGGATTTTGGGCTTCCTTGGTATGATTGCCCAGTTGATGAAGATGGCATTCATCCCACAGATAAGGGTGACAAATATTTGTTGCGATGGCTCAATGAAAAGCCCTTTAACATTTTGGCGGTTATGGGAAATCATGAAAACTATAATATGATAGAAAAACTTCCAGAAGTTGAAATGTTTGGCGGAAAAGTTTTGAAGGTGAGCAAAAATATTTTTTACCTAAAGCGCGGATATTTTTATAACATTGAAGGAAAGGATTTTTTAGTTTTAGGCGGGGCGGAAAGTCAGGACAAAGAATGGCGAAAATTAAATGTCAGTCTTTGGGAGCAAGAACTTTGGTCAGATGAAGAAGAAAATGCTTGTCTTTCTCGGATTTCAGAATATTGCGAAAAAAAGGGAAATCACGTGGATTATATCGTTTCGCACACAGGTTCTATCGACGGAATTGCCTGTATCGAATCAAGTTGCGATGATCCAAAATATCGAGCAATATATGAAGAAGATAAAACAGTTCGTTTTAACAATAAAGTCGATTCCCTTTTGACTTACGAAAAATGGTTTTTCGGACACTGGCACACAAGTTGGGGCTACGAAAATCGAAAAACAAGTAAGTACATTCCACTTTACGGAGCTGGATTTGTAATTAAATAAAAACTATTGCCAGGAGGGTTTTATGAAAGAATATATTTTATATATGTGTCCAGATTGTGATGTATTTTTATATGATGAAAACGGAAAATGTTATGGTGGGGAAGAAACAGTCACAATAGAAAATCAAGAAATAAATGTTTATATTTCAGGGTTGGATTCCTGGCTTTCTGAATATATGTGGCAAGTTTGTGTTCCTTGCGAAAGTGGAAAACTTTCTAGGGAAGAACTAAACAAAACTTTTGATTGGAAAGCTTTTCATCAAACTGGAATTGAACTTGCAAAAGAAGTCAAAAAAAGACTTCCTCCATATGTAACACTAATTTATAAATCACCTTTTGAAGATATTTCGGGATTAATAAAACCAGATTTCATTATTGATGAAAATAGCAAACTGGAGTAAGCAATAGCTTATGAAAGAAATATTTCACGTTCATACTTACAGATGCAAACACGGTTCAGATGAAAGTGACGAAAAATTGATTCAATGTGCAATTTCTCTTGGGGCGAAGAAAATCGTTTTTACAGACCATGTTCCGTTTCCTGAAAATCCTTTTAGAAATCGGATGGAAATTGAAGAAATTGGCGAATATCTGGAAACGCTTTCTGCATTAAAAGAAAAGTATCAAAATCAAATTGATATAAAAATTGGTTTTGAAGTGGAATATTTACCAAAATATTTTGACTTTTATAAATCACTTCGGAAAAATCCCAAAGTTGATATTTTGATTTTAGGACAGCATTTTTATCAATGTGGAGAAAATGATTTCAGCTTCGACAAAGATTCTGATTTTAGAAAAGCTAATGAACATTTGGGCTGTTTTTCTTCCATGATAGAAGGCGTCAAAACTGGACTTTTTGATTGCGTTGTTCATCCCGACAGATGCTTTAAGCGATGCAAAGAATGGACTTCTGAAATGGAAAATCTTTCAAAAGAATTGATAAATGCTGTTTTAGAAAAAGACATTCCGCTTGAAATCAATATTAGTTCTTACACAAAGTCTCATAAGAAAATTTTCTGGAAGGAATTCTGGGCTTTGGTGGAAAAACACAATCAAAGTTCTGATAAAAAGATAAAAACGGTAATCGGCGTGGACAGTCATTCTACGGAAGAAATGCGAGATAGGGTAGAGGTGGCGAAAATGGAATTTTGCAAAAAGGATAAAAATGTGTCTGAATATTACAATATGGTTTTGGACGAAACTGAGCTTAAATGGTTTTTTGACCATATAATTGAAAAACCCCTTGAATATGAATCTTATATGATTCTTTTAGCCTGTCGAGGGAAAAAACTAACTGAGGAAGAACAAGAGTTTACAAAGGTTGGTTCCCGTGGTGAAAAGATGAGAGAAGAATTGATCCATTGTCGTGGTGGCTTAAAACAAGAATGGAATTTTGATATTTACCGCCAAGCCTTTTACAGATACAACTGTGATAAGCGCTCTCTTTTAACTACTGCGGGAGTTCCTTATCCAGAACATGCAATGACTGTTTATTCTGTAATAAATCCATCAAATGAAATTAACTGTATAGAAGATACTTTTGAACATTACAATAATGAGCGAAAAAATCTAACTTCGGCAATTTTGCGCGGTTCAAAAGTTGGTGTGCAAGATCATCTTGTAAAAATGCCAAAGATTTTTGAGCATATGAAAAGTTGCCACGCAGCCCATACAAGCAGAAGAATTTGGCTTGATTTTGATATGGATATAAAATCTGAATATCGAAGTGTTGAAGTTTTTGAAGAATGTTACCAGATTTTGCACAAAGTAGGGCATGAGCTTTTTGGGAAAGGGAATTTTGCGATTATCAAAACAAATGGCGGATATCACACTTTGGTGAAAAAAAGTTGCCTAAAATTCAATCCTCAAAAATTTATTGATGAAGTTTATAATCAAGCTGAAAATCCCAACTTTCAAGAACATATTGCAGAATTTATGCTAAACGATTCTTACCACAAAACGAAAACTGGTAACAATGTTGTAAAACGCTCCGCCATGATTCCGACTCCGGGTTGCCGCCAGTACGATAGTTTTCCTGTTGTGATGAACAAAGAAGATTTTGTGTAGTTCTGCAAAAAACTCGTTTTTTCTACGGTCTCATAAAATAACAATTCCTCTTTTCTTCAGTGTATTTAAACAAGAAACCAAAACAATTTAGTTTAAAAAAAGTTTTTTTGATGTATAATGAATTTGAAAGGAATTGATTTATGACAGAATTTGACCCAAAAAAGAGAAAAAATATAAAAGAACCTTAGATTTGATTAGAGCCAAATATGAATTTTATGAAGCAGATGCTTCGGAAGATGATTGGATTTTTGAAAAAGATTCAATTGAAGATATAATTCGTGCATCAATAGAAATTTTAGATAAAAAAATACAAAAAGTTTTATCAGAACAAGATAACCTATTCGGAGGGATGTCTTACGGCTTACCTGATGAATCTTCAAAAACATTCATAAACAAAGAAATAAAAGAGTTAAAAAAAGAGAAAAAAGCATTAGAAGAAAGTTTAAAAAAATATTTAGAAGAAGGTTCAAAAAATCCTAAATTTTGTGATTTTATTTTGAAGAAGAAAAACGATTTAAACATAGTAAATCCTGCAGATATATACAAGCCTGTTTTGATGACTCGAAAAACATATCACAATGTAATTACAATTTATGATTACAAGCCTTCTTTTGAAACTTGCGTTCAATTTATTTTTAGTTTGAAATTAAATATGGAAGAATCCACAGAAATGCTAAGACTTGCAGGTCTTGCTTTTTCTGAAAGTGAATATCACAGAATTGTCAAATTCTATGTTGAGAATAAAGAATATAATTTTGATGATTTAAATAAGAGTTTATTAGATAATAATATAAAACCGATAGGAAATTGTAAATAATTTAGAGTTTCACTTACTAGAGGGAATTTAACCCTATTTAAAATTGTTACTTTCAAAGTAACCTTTAAAACTTAAATTTAAGTTAGAGTTTTCTTTGTAAATGCAATTTTAAGGAGAAGTGTAATGAAAAAATTTATTGAAAAAGAAACATTAGTTCGTCATCCTGTGATTAATTTAAAATCAACAGGAAATAATATTAAAATGTTACGAGAAAAAAAAGGGATGTCGGTAAAATCGCTTTCTGAATTTATGGAATTTGAAAGTGTTCAAACTGTTTATAATTGGCAAAAAGGAAGAAGTTTGCCGTCATTAGAAAATTTAATGGTCTTAAGCGAACTTTTTGATGAAGCAATAGAAGGTATTTTAATATATGAATGAAATTTCTAACAGAGAACAAGATGCAAACTCAATCGACGAATTATTCCAACGAAGTTTAAGATTTAGAGATACATCTGAGTTTTTTTCTTTTTTTAACTTTATTGGGAAAGTTTTACATTATTCCCATTACAATGCAATGTTGGTTTATTGGCAAAATAAAAATGTAAAATATTTTGGAACTCCAGGATATTGGAAAAATCAATTTAAAAGAATTGTAAAACCAGATGCGAGACCTTATGTTATAATTGTTCCATTTGGTCCTGCGGCTTTAGTTTATGATTTATATGAAACTGAAGGAAAAGAATCTCCAGAGGATTTTATCAAAAATGGATTAAGAGGTGGATTTTTCAAAGTTAATGGAAATTTACCAGAAGTCTTATTAAAAGAAATTATTCGAAATCTTGCTGAATATAATATTTCTGTGGAATTTAAATATTTTAGATTTAACAAAGGCGGAGAAACTAACGATTATTCGAATAATTCTGTGAAAATTTCAATTTCTGATGAATTTACACCAGAAGAAGCTTTTGCAACTTTGATTCATGAATTGGCTCATAATTTTTTGGGTCATCTTGGAGAAAAATATCTTATAAAGAAGAATCCGAATAGTGAAAAAAAAGAAGGCGAAAAACTTGAAAAAATTCACATAAAAGCTAGAAATGTTTCTTCAAGTATTCGAGAACTAGAAGCTGAAGTTGTTAGTTATGTCGTTTGTTCGCGATGGAATTTAGAAAAAGATCCTACGAAATATATGAGTTGGCATATTTCACAAGAAAATATTTCTAAAATAAGTGTAGAAAAAATTATAAAAGTTGCAGATAAAATTGAAAACACTTTTTTGGAGAAATATAAAATTTAAACCACTAGTTTAATGACAAATTGTGCAAAACTTGTAGAATTAAAATGAATTGGGCGTAGAGATTTCACTTGTTGTGTCCTGCCCGATTTTTGTGGCTTGTTTCGGGCGAGGAACTGGGCGCTTTCTTGAAAAAAGATATTTTTATCTTGAGTCCTTGGATGTCGCTATCTTTTCCTCAGAAACAAGTCTCTTTTTTTTGATAATATCGAGGGGCAAAAGATGAATAAACTTTCATATAGTATCGAAAATTTTGTAGAAAATAACGGTTATGAAGATATAGAATTCACAGCTTATTTTTATCTTGTAGATGGAAAAAAACTTGAGTTTGGCACTGGTTATCTTCCTGCAAGTTGTTGGGAAATTTTAGACGATGATGAAACTGACGAAAATCACAAAATGGCAATTTTATGCAACTGTTCTTGCGGAATGTGGGCTTGTGATTCATACGTTGCAAAAATCGTAGAAAAAGAAACCACGATAGAATGGTATGTTCATAGATTGCGGGAAGTTGCAAACGAAAAACCAGATTATATTTTTGACAAAAGTGAATACACAACAGTTATTGCAGAAATGAAAAACAAAGCTCAAAAAGAAATATCCCAGAAAAATGAGGAAAAATAGTTGAAAATAATTCCTTGCGACAAGTAGCCTTTTGAGGCAAATTTGTTAGAAAAACTTGTCGTGAGGATTTATGATATTTTCTGATTTCATTAGGTGGGGTAGGCTATCATTTTGTTCTATAAAAATTGTAGAACCCAAATAAAAGTTTCTTGAATAAAGAACTTGCTGCCTGGAGAAACGATAGCACAGACAAGTAATCAGGGAATTTCACCCCTTTCCCCTGCAAGCACCCAAATCTCCGATACGCAGTCAAGTTCCGTTTTTTATATTAACAGAAAACTAAAAATAAAGCATTAAATTGATAGTTTAATAAGCAAATTATTATTTCAAAAAAAACTTTAAACCAATAGTTTAATGACAAGCAACCCACTTTGCCGTAAACTAAAATCAAGAAAAGGCTCGAAGAAAGACACAGTGTTTATGTTGGTGGTTGTTCCCAGGGTAATCCCGTCTGAGGGCTTTTTCTATAAGAACTCTCTTGACCGAGCTAACTGTAGTATGTTTTCAGTATGGTAATCTGAGAGTTCTTTTTTTTCGTTTATAAGAGGAGAATATTCCAAATGAGTTTTTATGTTGCAAATGTTGCTATTATCAAAATCAAGCCAGAATTACAGCAAGATTTTTCACATTTTTTCAATGTAGAATATGACAAAATACAAGACGAGAAATTTAAAATTTTTGTGGATGAATTAAAAAAAAATTATGAAGAAAATTCCTCAGTGTGGTATTTAAAAGAATGGGATCACTTTGATGAAGTTGAAAGATGGAAAGGAAAATATAAAACTTCTTATGAAAACGGAGTTCTTACATACGGAATTTATTATAATCGAAACAATGGATTCCGAAGAGAGTATATTTGGGATGTGGAAGAGTTTATTTTGGAATATTACAAAGAAATAGTAATCTTCCACGACGGCTGGACTGAAGAAGAATGGTATGAACCTAGAATTGATATAAACGAACTTGTAATAAAAAATATTCTCAATTATTTAAAAAAAAAGAAAATCGATTATAAGGATTTTCTCAAAGAACTTTACAAACTTGTGCCACAAGAAAAAGTTGATTATTTTTTTGCCGAAAAACAAGGTGTTGATGGAGATTTATTAATCGGAATCTCAAAAGTGTTAAAAGAAAATCTTGATTATTTTTGCATTCCTCATATTGAAGATGAAAGCCTTTCCATTGAGCAAGAAAAACTAGTAGAATTGGCGAAAGTATGTAACCAGAATTTTGATGTAAAATCCGTAGATGCTAATGAAAAACTTTTGGAACTTACAAAATACGCTTTAGACAATGAATTAACAAGCTTTTCAAAAGCGGCATATTACCTAAATTGTAGTGTTTCTGAAATTATGGAACTTTAGAAAACGATAAAAGGATTGCATTTTTTATGATAGTAAAATTAGTATCAAATAATCAGCAGGAAAACTTTTTTCTTGTGGCAGGACAAGCGCTAGAAGTTCAAAAAAACCTTTCTGTCAAAACAATGGGAATTTTGCTCGTTCCATTTTTTACTGAAAAAAACAGTCCAAACACTTTTGTGTTCGGCGGAAAATATGCAACAAAAATGCAACGAGACTGTGGTTGCCACGGACATTACGCAGATAAATATTGGCATAAAATTGATGAGATTTTTGAAAAAAACGGAGAGCATTTTATTCTTTCCCGGGGGAAGCCGGTAAAAATCCTAAATTATAATGATGTGAATTTTAACTCACTAGATAATCCTGTTATTGGCTTGGAAGATTTGTGCGTAAAACTAAAACCAAATAAAATCATCACACAATTATATGGAATAATTCTTGATTACAACGATGAATATATCCAAGGTTTTTCCTGGGACAGTTTGAAAAAATTTATTTATATTTTCACGGATAAAAACAATATTTCAAAAGTTTTGCATGACGCATTTTTATATCACAAATATTGTCGCCAGGGTTCTTATAAGCAAGAAGATTTAGAAAAACACAAGGATAAACTCAATTTTTTGAATTTCAAGATTTTTTCTCCAAGAAAAATTCTACTGGATGAAGAAAGAGGCGAATATCTAATTGATTTTGATTTGTCCCAAGCAAAGTTTGAATATACGGATTTATTAAAGTAAATTTATAAACATTGTTTAAACCAACAGTTTAATGACAGAACTATTTTCTCAATATAAACTTTAAATATGAATCAACAAGCAGAACTTTTTAATCGCTTTGAATGGAACAAAAACGTCGCAAAAAATCCTGAGGAATTGAAAGAAAAATTCCCTATAAAAAATTTAATTGGCAAAAAAATAAAGAAAATGAACGCTATAGGCTATGTTCACCATCCATATACAGAATACATACTTAGCGGCGATGTAAAAAAAAAATTTTTCCAAGAAAAAGAAACATATCATGCAATAGTTCAAAATGAACCTTTCGTATTAGTGTTTGAAGATAATTCCACCCTTGAACTTCAACTAATGTGGGAAAATAAATATTTTTTCTCCGAAAATCAAATTTCTTCAGATATCACAGAAGGAATGAATCATTGTGAAATTGATGCAAACATTTTTTTTGAAAAAATAATCGATTGCAAAATCACAGACATTCAACTTGATAAAAGCATCACAATTTTTACAGATTCCGAATATTCTCTAAAAATAGAATTTGATGATAGTAATTCAAGTTTAATTTCACTTATGCAAAACGACCAATATTCAAAAATTGATTCTGAAGTTTATTTTTCAGCTAAGAAAAATGTAAAGCAAATTTCAATTGAAGAAGGCCACAATACATCATCTTTTTTTTGGATTATGCCAGTAAATGAGCTTGATTCCATAGAAAAAGGTTGGTTTGGAGTTGAAGAAGCCACAGACGCAGAACTCTCTATTGAAGAAGATGTGATTTTTAATTATTTGGGAGAATTTTTGCTTAAGCATTTTGATTCTTCGCTTTACAAAGTTTGTAGAAATCAAGAATATGGAACTCCAGAATTTGAGTGGAATTTGGAATGGAATTTTTATGAATACAAAACTGTCAAAAAAATCATAGAAGAAATTAAAGAACTTTGTCACTTGCTGAAAACTGATTATAAAAATGAAAAAACTTTGTGGTTTAGAACGAGAAACTGCAAATTTTACTGGAAATCAAATCAAGAAAAATTGCGCAACTATAACGGGCCAGACACTTCTGTAATTCTGGAAGATAAAATGACAGACGAAGAAATTGACACTGCCATAGATTTTTATAATCGTTTTATTTTTCAAATGGAACAAATGATGAAGTATTATCCAAATTATCAATTCATTGATTTTATGGGACCGTAGGGAAATATTTTTTGTTAAAAATAATTTCTTGCTGACAAGTAGGCTTTTGAGCCAAATTTGTTAGAAAAACTTGTTGTGAGGATTTTTGATTTCCCCCAACTCATCAGTTGGGAAAGGTTATCAATTTTTGGCCTTCAAGAATTGCTTGTTTAAGTACAAGTCTTGAACAATTCTTGGAGGCCGTTTTTTTTATCACGGCAAACTTTTTCTCAAACCGTTTTGCTATCAATAAATCATTCCCCAAAAATAATTTCGTCCATATATTGATACATTTTTTCTTCGTCTTGTTCGTGAAAAGTTGGATAAGCTATAATAAATCGCTCTAAAGAAAACTTTGAAAAAATTGTTTTGTAAGTTACATTTCTTGACCATTGATAATATGCCACAATCCAGCCAATCCAATAATCTCTGCCATAAGGAATATAATCGTAATGTCTTTTTTCGGGAACAATATTTACGATTTCTGCTGCAAGTTCGATTCCCGACATTCCTGACAGATAATGCGGATTTCCCACTTCAAGTTCATGTATGTATTCAAAATTCAAAAATTTTTCAACATATTCTTCCAAAGAAAGTTTCAAATAATAAGTTGCAAACGAAAATGATTCAGGAATCACATCCTGGGCATCTTCTACGTAAAGTTCATAATATGCTGGTTTCATAAAGTAAAATTCCTCCTTGATTTACTGCATTTTCAAGCGTATTAATAAATTCTGCTCTTTCGTCAAAAACAGATTCGTTATTTATGATAATATCAACAGGTCGACGTTTTATGCCTTTTAAGCTTGTATATGCGTTGGCGATAGTTTCATTCGTAACCTTATAATTTTTATTCATAACAATATAAAAGTCATAGTCACTTTCGTTATTTTCACTGCCACGAGCAAAAGAACCAAAAAGATATATTTTTAGCGGATTAAGAGTTTCTACAAAACGTTTTACAATATTTTGGATTTCTTCATTCATGATTTAATTTCCATTTCGATATTCAGCAATTTCCTGATTTATTTCTTCTAGGGTGATATTTTGGCAACCGTTTTTTTCAGCTTCTTCCTGCATTGCAAAAATATTATCCATTGCCGAAAAATAACTGTTTGAGAAAAGCTTCACAAAAATACGAAAGAAAATATTTTTCCTAAAAATATCAAAAAATTTGATTGATAACAAAAGTTTCTCCACGAAAAAAAGTACTTGCCAAAGTGGTACGCTATATATGCGAGTTATACACTTTGACAAGCACAATGATTCACCAGCGTGAACTCAAAAAATGAGCAGTCGATAGTGAATCCAACCAGAAGTTTTCCCCAATACAATAGAAGGTGCATATAGCACAAACATCATTGGGACTTCACAATTTAATATTATCAGAATCAATAAAAAAGTCATTAAACTGTTTGTTTAAAAATTATTAGATTCTAGTAAAATGATATGAAAAGCAATGTGCAAAAAATGCACATTCCAAAAATGATGAAAACAACACTCAAAAAATGCGTGTTGTTGGTGTAAAACAAAAAGTTCCGTTTTATATTGTTGATGTTATTATTTTTGCTAGATATTGAGCAAATTAAAACAAGGATTTTCTTTCAATGCTGAACAAATAATTTAAACCACGAGTTTAATGACATCCAACGAACTGTGTCGTAAACTAATATCAAACAGCACCCACTTGTTCGCGGAGAAAAGAGTGTTCAAGTGCGTATCCATAAATGCGATGACCGTTTTTATGGAACCTACATCTTATGTCGGTTACGTCAGAGATAGCCACTGCGGTGTTTCCTTCGGGATTCTGCGACAGAGAAGTGCTGCCCTCTACCGACACATTTTCAAAATAATCAAATGTCAGTGAACCTCTGCCCCAGAAATTGTATCTGGGTAAAACGTTTACCATTTGATTATTTTTCCCCAAGCAGCGTTTGCTAGTGAAGTCTGGCAACTTTATCTTTCCACCTCAGCGAGATTGGTTCGCTGTTGGAAGATGAAGGCTTGGGGATTTTTTTTAACTTATTCCTCGCAAGTAGAAATATCGCAATTTTTATGTATAATAAAATCGATTATGAATAAAGGTCAAAATAATTTTACACAGCAAACACATTTTATTGGAGTTCTTCTTCCTGAGGATATTACTCTTACTTTGGAAGATTGTCGTCGTTATATGAATTAGGCTTATGGATGCAAATCCGGACACAAAACGCCAATTCATGTTACGCAGGTTCCGCTATTTGCGTTGCCAGAAGAATTTTCAACCGAGGATTTAGTTTCTGCAATCGAAAATGATGTTCGTCCTCAAAATCTGGGATTTCAAGCTCATATCGAAAACTTTGATGCTTTTGGCGATAGAACAATTTTTGCAAATGTAATTTCAAGTGAAAATTGGACAAAACTTCGAGATGAAACTGTAAAAGCAATTTTGAAATCTTGCCCTCGTTGTACAAAAAAAAACCAACGCCCGTTCCATCCTCACGGAACTGTTGCCAACAGAGATATTCCTTTTGGAGTAACTACAAAAGCGCTTGAAACACTAAACGAATTAAATCTTGTAGAAGATTTTCCAGTTGATAACATCACAATTTTTAAAAAAAAAGGATTTTGCTGGGAAGCAGTAGTTTCAATTCCACTTTAGAGGGAAGATAATTTAAACCAATAGTTTAATGATAAAACTTTAATATCGCAGTAAAATAAAAACATCGGGGGAACAACGGAGAAATCCGCTAACTCGGGTAGCGAGGCAAGATTTGAAGTCTTGCCGTTTTTTTCACTTGTTAAATATATGTAATTTTTATAAGGAACATATTATGAAAAATTATTTTAATTCTTTGAAGCAAGTTGATATTTTGCAAGGTTACGAACCTGAAAATGTTTTTATTTTAAGTGATTTGCATTTGTTTCACACAAATGTCATTAAATATGTAGAACGACCATTTGAGTTTTCAGCTTTGGGTTGCAAAAAAATGAACGAATATCTTTTGGCGCAGTTTGCAGAACTACCAGAAGATTGTCTTATTTGGAATTTGGGAGATGTTTTGCTAAATCGCCATATTTCTGAAGGTGAAATTATGAGTACAATCTGGCGAATGCAGGTGGTCAAGGGACACTATGTTCAAGCCCTTGACTCACCTTCGTTTGGGTTCTTCAAAGATTGTAGAACCCAAATTAAGAAAAATCGTAAACTCAACTTGATTTTAGGAAATCACGATTTTCAGTGCGAGAAAGGTGACCACGATACTTTCATTGATTATTTCACTTCTCTTGGATTCGATGAAGTTTATAATAGACCTATCATTTTTAAGAATAAATACATTTTATCCCACGAACCGATTTTTATTCCTGAAGATAGAGATTTTATCAATCTGCACGGACACACTCACAACCGCTTGGTAAAAGAAGATTTTTTCTTGTCGGAATACAACAAAAGTTTTCCCAAAAAGAAAGTGAATCCAAAATCGTATATCAACGTATGTGTGGACGCAAATGATTTAAAAATCCATTGTTTACAGGATTTGATTGATTTAGGATAAATTTTTAACCAAAGAATTGTTGTTTTAAAGTATGTTGTCGGTAATTTTGAAAAGTTAATTTAACATAAACTATTGCAATTTAACATTGATTATGTTAAATTAAATATAAAGATGTTAAATTATATTAGTGAAGTATTAAATATTAATTGTTCTCAAATTGATATGCATTTAGAAAAAATCATTCTGCCTTTATATTTGGATCTTTACGAAGTCCAACCTATTAGTTTAGATGGCGTTAAGGTTTTATTTATTACACCAAGAGAAACATTAAGTAATGTAAAGGCGTTGAAGAAACATTTAGAAAAATTGCAAACTTTATCAGACTGTTTTGTGTCACTGCTTTTGAATGATATTTCAGAAAAACGGAAAAAAAGTTTTTTGGAAAATCATATTCCATTTGTTGTAACAAATAATCAAATATATTTACCATTTATGGCTATATATTTGCAAGAAAAACCCAAAACCAAAATTGAAGCGATATCTCAATTAACACCTGCCGCTCAGTTGGTATTTATCAATTTTTTTAAGCAAAATTCTAGAGAGTTAGCAGTTGCAAGTTTGGCAAAAAAACTTCAATTTTCAGAAATGACAACAACTAGAGCATTGCGGCAGTTAGTGGCTACTGGATTATTTGAAATAAAAAAAGGTTCTATAACAAATTCGAATCTTCTTGTAACCAAAATTAAAGATAAAAAGGAATTATTCAATAAAATTGAACCCTATTTGATAAATCCTGTTAAAAATATTTTTTACATAGAAAAAGAAGAACTGAAAAATAAGGAATTACTGCCTTCTGGAACAACTTATCTTTCTATGTCTTCTATGCTTGGAAGGGAAGAATTAGAAACCTGGGCTTTTTACGGAAAGTCAACAGATTTTAAGACCGCAACAAATGAACTAACAGATATTTCCAAACAAGCAAAAATTGAAATATGGAAGTATAATCCAAAGTTGGTTTGTTTAGAAGGAACAAATGATTCAATATCTGTATATTTATCACTTAAAAATTCTACAGATGCAAGAATTAGCAAAGAAAATAAAAAATTGATTACTAAAGCAATTGGAGATAGTAATGCTAACACATGGTCTTGAGAAGTTTAAGGAATATTTTAAAGGTTTTGAAAACCAATATGTTTTAATAGGCGGAACAGCTTGTTCTATTTTGTTTGAAGAATTTGGTTCAGATTTTCGTACTACAAAAGATATTGATATGGTTCTGATAGTTGAAGTGTTAACAAAGGAATTTGCCGAACAATTCTTTAAGTTTGTAGAGGATGGGAAATATGAACATAAGAATAAAAGCACAGGGCTTCCGCAGTTTTATAGATTTTCAAAACCTCAGAACAAAGATTTTCCAAGTATGATTGAACTTTTTTCAAAAAAAGAAAGTGAAGTTATTTTGAAAAATATTAATGGACTTACACCTCTGCATATTGATGATGAAATATCAAGCCTTTCTGCAATATTGTTAAATGATTCATATTATGAAGTATTAAAGAATGGTTTGAAAATTATTGATGGATTATCTGTTCTTTCTGTGGAATCATTAGTTTTGTTTAAGATTAAGGCTTGGTTAGATTTGAGTAAACGAAAATCACAAGGTGAAAATATTGATACTAGTGATATTAAAAAGCATAAGAACGATATTTTTAGACTTTCAACTTTAATTATGGGAACAGACTCAATAACTATTCCTGATGAAGTAAAAACAGATGTTGTTGAATTTTGTAATAAAATGGAAACTGAAACTATTGATTTAAAAAATCTAAATATAAAAACAACAAAGGATAGTATTCTTAACCGATATAAAAATATTTTTGGTGTTTAATATAAGATTATCTATAAAACGAGACTGTATATGCGGGAAATAATATTCAATGACCCTGTCATAAATTTTGTGTAAATGGCAGGGATAAATAAAAGTCAAGCAAGATTCAACATATATTTTGTTAATCTTCTTCGATTGGAACATTAATTTCTTCAATTTCGAATAAAGATTTTTTAGTTGATTCATCCATTAAATCAAAAAGTTCTTCAAGGCTAGGGAAGGATTCTTTTTCTTCTTCTGAAACATAATGTTCTAAAAATATAACGGGATTAAACAAAGATTCATGAGTTTCTTCGCGATAATCAATTACTAAAATTTCTTCGATTGGCTTATTAAAAATCCAGGAGAATTTGTAAATGTTTTCTAAATTCCAAGGACGAGTGTGGTTTTCGCGAAGTCTTATAGATTCCTGTTGATTATACCCTAATAAAATTTTAAGTTGGTCTTTTGAGATTTTATATTCTGATAAAAGCTTTGTAATATTTTTTGAGGTTTCAATATCATTTACATTAGGAAAGCGATAAATGATTTTTCCTTCGTTAATTTTTTCTGTATCGTCGTAGTTTGTTCCGTACAAGTGAAAATCAATAAATGATTCTGGTTTTGGTTCTTCAGAAAGATTTGGAATTTCTTGCACACAGTTTGATTTTTTATCGTAATTTGGTGCGATGTAGTAAACATCATTGAATTTTCCTAAAACAGAAAACTTTGAAATATCATCAATTTCGCATTCTATCCATTTTGGAATTGGTGATAAAAAAACATCTGGCGAGTTTGTAAAAAATCTGCAAAGACTTAAAAATCTATTTATTGTAGGAAATTTTATTCCTTTTTTATATTGTGAAATCGAAACCTCAGAAACATCTTCAACACCAACTTCAGTAAGAGATTTTAACTTTAGTTCAAATATTTTCATATTTAAGGAATCGAAAAGATTACGAAATTGAAAAGTACACTCAAGAAGAGTGGGAAACCGTAAAGGAAAAAGTTGACCAAAACAATGTTGTTCATATTACGCAAGATTTGAACGATCCAAAAATTCAATATTATGAATTGACAGAAATTATCTGGGGAAGAATTTACAACAAATGTGCAGGAACGCATCAAAAGATTTATGTTGATTTATCTTCTGATATTGACCAAATGGAAAAAGATTTTCAAGAAAAATACGAAGAACTCAAACAAGATTTTGAAGAAGAATATAATCAAATTCGACAAAGAAAATTAGAACGCTACAAAAAAGGACAAGAAAGAACTGAAGAATACAACAGAAATCTTATTGAACAATTCAATAAAATAATTCCATTAGAATTAGAAAAAGATGAAGCTTTAAGGTTATGGAAAAAATATAATTTTTTAATGCCACCACCAGATGTAATTAGTAAATATAAATCAGAAACCAATATGTCGTGGACTGAATTTGCAATGTTTGTAGAAAGAACTTATTAAGAATTTACTATGGTAAACTTTAAATCAGTTTTTTAGTAAATTTTAGCTAAAAAATAATGATTTGTACCACTGGCAAGATAAAGGGTGTAAACATTTGGACTTAATTCTTTGTAATATATAGAGTTACTGCGTCTACATAGGGTACAAAAATGTCTACACTTGAAACACTTTTAAAAACGCAGAATTGGGGCAAAAAAATTTCCTATAGTAAACTTTTTTGATGTAGAAATTTTCTTCTACTAGGAAGTTTACTATAGTAAACAAAAGTTAGACATTTCCAAAACTACCTTTTTACAGATAATTTTGAAAAGAGCATTTTAATTGAAATCTTTTGGGCGTCTTTCAGTCCGGTTGCATTTTGTACATTCTGCAACGTTTTTAAGTTTGCCGTTGTGGAATAAAGTTTTCATTGTAATTTCGCCGCCACATAAACAATAGAATTTTTGAGCTGTGTAACTTGTTCGAGCGTTTTTGCTGGCGCCTGCCATAATTAGCCTCCTAGAATTTTGCTGTATCACATTCTTAATGTGAAATTCCATAAAAAAATTGCCAACAGTTTTGAAGTTTTCTTGGCAAAACCAAAAGTCTTAAGACATTTTTTATTCTAATATAAATATTAAGACTGTGCATTAAAGTCGTTCTTTAAGAAATTTTTTGTTCGATGTAGTTTTAAAATCACTTGACAGAATTTCATTCTCAGTGTATAAAGTATTTAGAAATATTTCTAAATAGAAAATTATCTAAATAGATAGGAGGTTTAATGGCTTTTGCAGAAACATTTAAAGCATTATCAGATCCTGCGCGTCGGGAAATTTTGGAAATGCTGAAATCGGGAAGTTTGTCTGCAGGTGATATCGCATCCAAATTTGATATGACTGGAGCGACGATTTCTTATCATTTATCAATTTTGAAAAAAGCGGATTTGATTCGCGAAAGGCGTGATAAAAACTTCATCTTTTATGAACTAAACACAAGTGTTTTTGAAGAATTGATGCTTTGGTTTAGTCAGTTCAAAAGTTAAGTTTGATTATCAATTTTTATTATTTATTTTTTTTAGGAGATATTATGTCAGAGAAAAAATCATTTTCAATAAAAACTTTTATTTTAACATCAGTTGTTTGTCTTTTACCAATCGTTTTGGGATTCGCACTTTGGGATAAACTTCCACAGGAAATTCCACAGCAATACGGCTGGAATGACCAAGTGAATTGGAGTTTGCCAAAGTTCTGGGGAATTATCACTATGCCTCTTTTTATGGCTGTTATCAATGTGATTTATCTTTTAGCATTTAGATTTTCAAAACAAAAATTTAGTCCAAGAGTAGAAGCGATTATGTCTTGGATGATTCCTGCATTGAGTGTTGTGCTTGGTTCTTTTATGCTTCTAAAACCTATCGGATTTGATATTGATGTTTTCTGCATAGTTGGATTTGTTTTATCAATTTTGTTCATTATAATTGGAAATTATTTGCCAAAAACTGAACCAAATCCAGTTGTCGGAACTCGCGCTCCTTGGATAAATAAAAATCCTGAAGTTTGGAGCAAAACACAACGAATTTCTGGAATCGTTTTGGTGATTATCGGAATTATCAATTTAGTTACATGTTTTTTCCCTTTTGGAAAGTATGTTTTTGTGGCAACAGTTTTTCCGGGAATAATTTTTGTGCTAATTTATTCTTTGGTGATTAGTAAAAAAATCAACAAAGCAACAGAAGAAAAATAAAATCGGTGGTTGCTAGAAGGTTTTGCTCAAGTTCAACTGAAACTTGATTGTATCATTGGTAAAAAGGAAAATCCTTGCCAGTGTTGGAAAATCTCATTTTATTAAGTGAACTATTTGAAAAGCCTATAAAAGAGATTTTAGTTTTTCAAAAATAACTTCTAAAAAGCAAAAAGCCAAAGTGGTTACGCTCTATATGCGAGTTAGCACTTTGACTAATTGCTATGTTTGAAATTATAAGGGAATTTTTTGACTGCGTCATTAAACTATTAGTTTAATGACAGTGTATTACTTTTCTTCTATTATTATGCTAAAGATAAGGTCCCAAGAAAGACATAGTGTTTATCTTGGCTAATTGATTGCCAGGGTAATCCTGTCTAAGGACATATCTTTATAGATTGAAATTGAAACCGTAGAGATTGCACTTGTTGTGTCCTGGTTTCAAATTCTAATATGAAAAAAGTTCCTTTGTCAGTGGACCTCTGCCCCAGGAATTGGACCTGGGTAAAACGCTCACCATTGGAACTTTTTTGGTTTCGTGAAGATTTGAGACTCGCATATAGAGCCCCACTTCTTCAGAAGCCTTTTTTTTATCCTCATGTATTAATGGGATAAAATGTATTTATCATTAAAAATAATCGGCGTATTGAAAACCTTATCAAAACCAAGATTTGTAAAATGTTCTATATAAGTTTGATTTTTGCCAATAATCATATATATTAACTTTAAAGGTGATAGAATTAAAAGGATTGTTTTATTAGAAAAACTTTCGATTAAATTTCAAATATGGGGGAAATATATGTTTTGGATTTACAATAAAAAAGAGGTTTCAACAAAAATAAAAAAAAATAAGATAGAATTTGATATTCGGGATGGACTTTCGTATAAGCAAAGAAGAGTTTTATTTGCAATCTATTTTGTTGATAAAAGTCCAAAATATGAAGATGTTATAACTTATGAACATGGTTTTACTTTTGGCGAGATAAAAAAAGAATTAAAGAGAAATAAATTATCAACTTTTTCTGACAATGAGTTAAACGATATATTAAATGGTTTCATGAATCTAAAATATCCGTTGCTACGCATAAATGAGAATAAAGAAATATGTATAACTCGTATCTTTTCTAACATGTTTGAAGGTCAAGAAGGAACAGATTATACTCAAGATTCTGTTTTGTCCTCGCTATTCCCAAATTTCCTTTGTAACGGAGGCAATGGATATTCATCCCATGATATTTCTGATGTTTTTGAAGCGATAAACTGTTATATAAATGATAGAGAAATCTCTGATGAAAAAATCCATGAAATCTTAAAAGATAAATCAGATTATGACTTGAAAATCATTCTCGAAGCTTTTGTAAATCATAGAATAAATATCCTTGGAAGACTAAACAGAATTAAATATGATTTGTACGATAGACTGTCTAGAATATTGAAATATGGCTCTAAAAAAGAGAAAGAAAGTCTTGGAACACTCTTATCAATAGAAGAATATGAACAATTAAAAAAGGAGCAAATAAAGAAATTTGGAAATATTGATAAAGAATTGATTGAAGAATTTTACTTGTCTTTCATTTCACTAATCAAATTGGAAGTTTATGCGAGGGATAATCCAAACTCTTGTCTCTTGCATAATTCTACAATTCAATCAAATCCTTCAACTTCAAGATTTGAAAATTATTCGCGTCTATGCAAACATTGATGTATTTTTCTGTAATATATTTTTCTTCCCTATTTGTAATTCCATTAACTAAATTTATGAACATAAAACTATCAGCTTGGGATTGTCAAAAGAATTATCTTCTACCATTGTGTACATAAGTGTTTCGTCGTTTTTATATTCATAATTTCGTAAAAAATTATCAACTTTTTCGGAATTAGATTTATCTTCGTTGCAAAAAATGCTTAGATAATATCTTTTTCTGAATGAACATGACTCAGAATTGTTGTTATTTTCGTAAATCAATTTTGTAAAAGTTTTAGAAAGTTCGTTCATAATAGAATATTTTGAAAAGTCAAATTTTTGTTTGTGGTGATGGGAAAAAATGCCCAATAAAATGTCCAATAAAGATAAAGAAAGATTGTTACAGATAATTGAATATCTAAAAATAAACGAGTCTATAAAAAAATCTGAAGCAGCAAAGGTGTTGAATGTAGAAGATAAAACAGCTCAAAGACTTCTTGTAAAGGCTACAACTTTAGAAATTTTAAAAACTGAAGGTGATTATAAAACCACTGTATATAAATTGAATTTTTAAATTACAAACCAATATGTCAGGACTGAATTTGCAATGTTTGTAGAAAAAACTTATTGAAAAAGTTTACTATGGTAAACTTTTAGGCAGTTTTTTAGTAAATTTTAGGTAAAAAATAATTATTTGTACCACTGGCAAGATAAAGGGTGTAAACATTTGAACTTAACTCTTTGTAATATATGGAGTTATCGCGTCTACAGAGGGTGCAAAAATGTCTACACTTGAAACACTTTTAAAAACGCAGAATTGGGGCAAAAAAGTTTCTTATAGTAAACTTTTTTGCTGTAGAAATTTTAATCTTCCTCATCCGAAAAATCTTTCTTTGGGATGAAATTTTTTATTCGGATTAAATTTCCGGAAAAATCGTATTCGTAAAATTTTTCGTTGCCTTTGGAATCTACGGAATGAATCAAATTTCCGTTTGTATCATAGTTAAACCATTTTTCGTCACCACCATAAAATTCGTATACTTTTTTTCCATTTACATAATTTTCTCTGGCGAATTCTTCTATCCAAAATCCTTGTTTTTTTCCTTGGAAAGTGAATTCTTTGTAAAATGTGCCTTCTAAAGCTTCTGTTCCAAATTCTGATATTTCATAAGCTAAATAACAAACTTTGCTTACAAGTTGTTTTTTTTCATTGTAAAAATTTTCCTCGATAAAATCTCCGTCAGCTCCAGATGGATATTTTCGATACAATTCTTTTCCTTCGTCATCGTATATGGTTATGATTTTGCTTCCATCGTCGTCTATGTGAATTTTTTCTTTCATTCTGAAATTCCTTTGACTAAAATTATGAGCATAAAACTACGATTTTCTGATTGTCAAAAGAATCATCTTCTATCACTGTATACATGAGCAATTCGTCGTCTTCAAAATTTCGATTTCGTAAAAACTTATCAACATTTATTAAGTTGGAATCATCCTTTTTGCAAAAAATACTTAGAAAATAATTTTTAAATGCCACTGGCTCTGAATCGAAGTTTTTTTCGCTTATCAATTTTGTATACTTTGGGGAAATTTCGTTTATGTCAGAAAAAGTTGCGTATTTAATTGAAAATAAATTATTTGTTTCGTTTATGCGAAGAGCTTTTATGTCTTCAGGGTCGCAATGAGAAATTCCTGTTCGTACTGAAAGCAATAATTTCACCATATTTTCTAAATCGTTTTCGGAGCAGGGATGAGAACAGTATAGGTCGAACAAATTTTTTTCTTCGGCAGTTAATGATGAATTTTCAGTTTGATTTGAACAGCACCCGATAACGCAAACCGCTTCTTTTTTGTATTCTTCAATAAGTGATTTTAGTTTTTGTGCATTGCAAGATTCATCATGATAAAATACAACATAATCTAAATAATCTTGTTCTATTAAATCGCCTAAAGGTTCTATACAGTCTCGTATTTTAATTGAACCAGATGTATCTGAATTTTCTCTAATTTTAAATAATTGATATAATTCTCGAATTTCAACAATTTTTATGTTTTCAACTGAAAGTTGAGTTGCTTTGTATCTATCTTTGTAAAAGTTGTGGTTCATAAAAAATCCTTTTTCGAAGTTTGTATGGTTAATATAGCAAAAAATTTTGAAAAGTCAATTTTTTTTGTATGTGGGGGAATTTGTTGAGAATGATTAGTAATTTCCCAGCAACTTGTAATTTAGTTACTGGGGATAGCGGAGAAGGTAAAATAATTAGAACTTGAAAACAATTTTTTTCAAAGTTCAAAATATCTTATAGGATTTGCAACTCCAGGTTCTCTTTTTGGTAATTCCATATTTTCATATTTTTCTTGAATTTTTTTAGGAGCCTTTTTACCGTTAAAAAAATATCTATTTGAATTTGCATTACTTTTTTGCCACCCATTTTTATCTGTAACAAAAACTCCCACACATTTACCATAATACTCTGCAATAATGTATTGACATTTATTTGCTTTTTCAGGATTTAAAACCCAACTAGAACGTACGGCTTCATAAGCAGTTATTTCATTTCCATCTTCATTAAGTTTACCATATGTTCTGTTAACACAAATTAAAACAACGGGATATTGTTTATTATCTATAGAGATTCTATTTTCTCTAAAAGAATTTGACTTGTTTAAATATCTGCAAGGATTAGCTGAGCCTTTTTTTCTGTCAGGAAGTATACAATTCATGTACTTTTGTCCTTCTGTTGTAGAAATATCTTTACCAACAAAGAAGTATCTTTTAGGCTTATCATTACATTGTTGCCATCCATTTTTATTAACTTTGAATACTCCGCGAGAGATTCCATGGTATTCTGCAATAACATATTTACAACTATTTGCTCGGGATGGATCTAATTTCCAGGAGCCTCTTACTGCATCATAAACCGATATAGGATTCCCTTCTTCGTCTAGTTGTCCAAATTGTTGATTTATACATATACATAAAAGTTCTGTATTATCATCATCTATTGATAAATATGGTAAATTTCCATATTCCTCGTTTAATTCATCTAATGTTTTTATTCCAAATTCACTTTGTCCATGTCCCTTAACATCATTTTTTAAACAGCAATGTTCAAATTTTTTATAACTTAACAAATCTATACATACAGATTCAATTCTATAAGCTTCTTCCTCACTTGGAATTTGATGCCTTAATATATAGTAATCAACTTCTAAATTTTCTTCCTGGATGTCTCTAATGGTGTCTAATTTATCAGTCCTTGCCTTTGTGTTTTTTGCATCTTCTATGTGTTGTAAAACTCTATTTCCTATACCTTTACCAATGTAAAAGATTCCTTGCTTATCTTTGTATTTATTTGTATATGCTTTAGGATATGCTAATGCATATACATACCAGCCTAATTCTTCGAATGTTTTTTTCAATTTTGTTGCCATACCAAATATCTCCTATTAATTTCTTCTTTCCACTATTCTACCACGACAAAATCCTCCTGTCAATTTTTGCAAAAAAAGTTTGACTTTGTAAAAAGTTGCAATATATTCAATATTAACTTAAAATTAGTAACTGATAAAATTTGTAACGCAACCTTGATGATAAGGAACAAAATCAAATGGCAGAAATTCAATATTTTATTGACAACCAAAATTGTTTATGGATTCCAAATAAGCCTGAAGAAATTTCAGAAGAGGAAATAAATCCATTATCACAAATATTAGAAAAGGCAGAAAACAAAAATAAAAGTCTCTATTTAAATCATTCAAATTTGATTGACAAATACGAAAATCCGGATGTTATCATTCCAAACAATATCGAAACATTTTTTTATCGAATTACTTTTAGAAATTGTATAAAGCGGATTTATGTTCCTGCTTCCGTAAAAAAAATTACAATTAGTCCAAGTTCTGATTTTTATGTTGAGGAACATTCAGTGGAATTTATTGTTTCTGAAAAAAACGAAAATTTTGTTAGTGTAAAAGGAAGTATTTATACAAAAGATTTTAAAACGCTGATTTATTCGGCTCAAAAAAAAGGAATTCCATTTTTAATTGATTCAAGATGCGAAGAAATTGCAGATGGTTGCAAATTATTTGTTGATAAAAAACTTTATTTTGACACAACAAGTTCAAATATCACCCCAAATTTGAAAACCATCAATTTTAGAGGATTAATTTCAAAATCAGATAAATTAAAAATTCCAGAAGGAGTTGAAACTCTAAAAAAAGGATTTTGGTTTATAACTAAATCCTATGCAAAACAAACTCTCTATGTTCCTTCAACAGTGAAAAAAATCGAAAAAAATTGTATTTCAAAATATAAAATAAGCAAAAAAAACAAAACTTACGCATCTTACAAAAATGATTTATATTCATCAGATTTTAAAACTTTCTACGCAGCACAAAAAAAGAATTTGAAGCTCAAAAATGGATGCGAAGAAGTTTGTTTTTCGGATACAGATTGCGAAAAACTTTTTTTACCAAAATCTGTAAAAAATATTTTTGAACTAGACTCAACTTTGGAAAATATCAGATTTGTTGTAAACAAAAAAAATCCATACTTTGCTGAATACATGGGTTCTCTTTACACAAAAGATTTTGAAACCTTGTTATTTTTGTACTTACAAAAAAATGGAAATTGTTATGATATCCACATTCATCCAAACTGCAAAAAAATCCATGAAAATGCGGGAATTAAAAAATACAAAAAAAGGATTGGAAAAGTATTTTCTGGAAATCTTTTTAAAACAGAAGAAGAAATTGAAAATTTTAAACAACAGATTTTTGAAACTGTTCGATTAAAGCAACAACCAATTGAAATTCAAAATTTTACAATGGAAAAGTTTAGAAACAGCGTAAAAGAGGAATCTGTTCGTTTTGGTCTTTCAGGAATTGAAATTGACAAAAATACAGTTTTTTCTGACAATTTTCGTTTATTGAATTGTAAGAAGGATGAAATTCAAATCGCAGATCCTTGTTTTTGCCAGAAAGACGATTTTGTAGAAGCAGAAGATTATTTGCAAGAAGAATGGAATGGTATTCCTATTGATTGTAAAATTGTAGACATCATCGAAAAATTAAATAAACAAAATTATAAAACAAGATTTTGTTGTTCAGGGCATATTTTACATCATGAACTAGTTACTTCAAACAAAACAAATATTGCAAGAATTTTAAGCAGAAGACCGCACGGAACAATTTGCCGAGGATATATTTATTTTGACTGTATTCCAGAAAAATTCAAGAAAATCTTTCCAAAACTTCCAAATGTAAATTATCAAAAGTTGTGTGAAATGATTGAAGATTCATACACAGAGCCGGTTTTCTTTTTTAGTACAGATAAGAAGCAGTTTAGATCAACTATTGAGTTTTATTATAAAAATTCAATCCAAGAACAGAATAAAACTTTTGAGATATTAAAGCAAAAACTCTTTCAATAAAGTTTGACTTTGTAAAAAATCAAGCTATATTCCTTAGGTAAATATCGATATCAAGTTTACAAAAACAAACTTTCTAGGAGTAGGTTATGAGCAAAGAAAATGAATTATTTGAAATTGAAAATGGTGTTTTAGTAAAAGTAAAAAATAAAGAGATTACAGAAGCAGTTATTCCAGAGGGTGTTACAGAAATTGAAGACTTTGCATTCTGTAATTGCAGAAATTTAGCAAGTGTTATCATTCCAAATGGCGTGGTAAAAATTGGACATAGGGCGTTCAAAGATTGTAGAATGCTAACGAGTATAAATATTCCAGATAGTGTGGTTTCGATTGAATCCAAAGCATTCCAAAATTGTACATCATTAACAAATGTAATAATTCCAAAAAGCGTAAAAAAAATCGAAGCAAAAGCATTCTTTGGATGTACGATGCTGAACAATGTTGTTATTTCAAGTAGCGAAACAAAAATTATGGAATTTGCTTTTAGAGATTGTACTTCATTAGTATCAGCAGTTATTCCAAACGGAACAAAAATAGAAGTTGGAGCTTTTACAAATTGTAGTCCATCATTTTCTTTTTACACTCCAGAAGGCGAAAAAACTGAAATAGAAAATATTTGTATAAAAGAGGATTGGTTTTTAGGAACTATAAAAGATGTTTCAGAAGTATCTATTCCGCAAGGAGTTACTGGAATTGCAGCGGATGCTTTTTGTCTCTGCAAAACTTTAGAGAAAGTAGTAATTCCAGAAGGAGTTACGATAATAGGTGAAGGAGCTTTTTTTGGATGCGAATCCTTAAAAAAGATTGTATTACCAAACAGTTTGACTGAAATTGTAAGTGAGGCCTTCGAAGGATGTAGTTCTTTAGAATCAGTAATTATTCCACCAAATGTAAAAGTTGAAAAAAATGCTTTTACAGGATGCAGCCATTCGTTATTATTTTACACACCAGAAGGCAAAGAGATTTTGCTAAATAATCGAGAATAAAACAAGTTCACCCCAGGATAATTCTTAAATATCGATTATTCTGGGGTATCAAAAATCCGACGAAAAACGACTGGTTCCTAAAATTATATTTGCAAAGAAATTTTACAGATAGTAAATTGTGTGGTAGAATAGGGAGGGAGAAAAAATTTACGGAGGACAATATAATGGGTGTAAAAAGAGATGAAGATTTTGTTACAGAATTTATTTTTGTAAAACTGTTTAATAGATCACAGGCTTTTAGAGATATGATTAAAAAAAAGTTTAATGGTAATGAGATAAGCCAAAAAATTGAATTTACTGGTAGTAAGAATAAAAAAGATGCTCAGTTGGGCTGCCCTGATGCCGTTGGAAAAGGACTATACATTGAAATAAAAACAAAAATGTCTACTCCATTAACTTCCTTAGAAAAAAATTGTGGTGCTCAATATATAAAAGTGAACGGGGAATTTAAGAATGTCGATAAACTTACTCCAAATCAAAAAAAAGGTAATAGAAAGCAAGGTAGTGTTGAAACGTGGGGATATATAAATTTTTTGAAGAAAGATCCTGATAATAAACTTTTATACATCGTATGTAATAAAGATTATAATTTAGACGACCCTTGTAAAGGTGATCAAGTTCGTATTATGTATTGGACAGAAATACTTGATTTTCTAAAAAAATCTAACTCTGAAGATGAGCTTATTAAAGTCCTAGAAAATTGTGTAGAAGGATTAGATTCGGGAGATGATCCTTCTGTTTTAGATATTACTACAAAGCTTTGTAAGATTTCTGTATTATTAGCGGAAAAAAAGATTGTTAAGGAAACTAGAATATATAGTGAAGAATTTCAGTATATAATAAATTCTCCAACAATTTGGTTTGTCTTGTTTCCTGATATAAATATTTCTGAAACATGGTTGGGAATTTCATTAGAAACTGGTAATGTATATCTTTGTGCTGAAGAAGATGCTTATACATTGTTATCAAAACAGGTTACAAATATAAAATTTGGTAAAAGAAAAATCGAAAATATTTCAAATAATGGAGAGTCTTTATATCTAAAAATTTTTTCATTGGTAGAATATAAAGAAGAAGAGTTTTGGGAAGAAGGAAATGTAATAAAAACATTTATTTCTTTCTTGAATAGAATAAAATTAATGCTTAGTAAAGAAAAATAAAAAAAAACAAAACCTAACTTCTTATGCTATACCTAATTCCATCTAAATCGATTTTAAATGACTATCTTTCTTCTCACCAGTTGCAAACAGTTTCGGAAATAAAGGATCTTCGAACTCCTCTTTTTCATGAAGTCCATTCTCACAAAACTCCGTATAATAACGATTATTTGATTAAGTATTTAGACTTTAAAAAGTTGGAAGGTAGAAATCCTTCTCGCACTAAAAAGAATATTGAAGAAGCGATAAAATCCCGAGTAAAAATTTACGGAAAGTACAAAAAGAAAAATATTGATATTTTTATATTGGAAACTTCAAAAGAAGAATTTAATTCCGTTGGCGAAAAACTTTCTGCAATAGCAAAAGAGGTTGGTGCAAAATTTGATTACACAACTTTGTCAGAAGAATATTTTTTAAATTTGGCAGGCAACTTTGAAGAATATTATGAAGAACATCTGAAAGAATCTTCGCTAACAGATATTGCCACAAATCTTACAAAAACATTTTTTGAAATAAAAAACAAATACAATACACACAAAATTGCAAATATGAATCGCCTTACTACAAATGGACTTTCAAATTATTATGAGTGGTTTAAAAATGGTTATGTTTCATACAAACATATTTTGTCTTTTTCTAAAAATGATTTGAAACTCTCTGCCAGAAATGCTGACAAAAAAACGCTGTTCAATTTGTTTGGATATTTACCATCTGATTCGGATTGTTTTCCGGAAAGTGCGTTGAAATACATAAATAAACTGATAAAAAAATCAAAATTTTCCATTCATAAAATTTCAATGATGATTGAATATTATAAGGGAAATAAAATTACCGACTTTGAATACAAACCACCTTATGAATATTTTTTACTTGGTACAAACCGAAAAATCGACCGTCAGTTTTTGATATATTTTAGTCTTGCGTTGGGATTGTCCTCAGAAGAAATAAAAACTATGTTCCAAAAATCAAATTGTTTGTTTACCGACTTTTTAAAAGAAGATTTGCTTCTTTGTTACTTTGCAGAAAACAATTATTTTATTGATGTAAAACAACGAGGCGCGTTATTCCGTTATTTATTTAAATCATTTTAAGAGATTTTACAGGAATCAAAAATCCGACGATATTTTACTAGGACGATAAAATATATACATAAGAAATTTTTGTTAATTGATTCTAGGATTTGCAAAATTCTCGAATTTTTTGGGGAATCAAAAAAACGACGATATTTTATCAGTACGATAAAACATATTTATATAAATTTGAATTATAAACTTTGACTTTTAAATAATAATAGCTATATTCAACTTACATAAAACAATTAAGCAAAATTATTTGTATTTGTTAGAAATCTCGTTGAGCATGATTAAAATATCATTTGATAGTTCAGAACAAAACTGATTAATGATTTTATTAGAAGATTTTTCTTCAAAATCTACTTCCAAAAATAATTTGTATGGCTCAATTTCTAGAACTTCACATAATTTGGCTAAGGTACCAGGAGAAACCCATTTTTTACCATTTTCTATATCGTTAATAAAATTGGTGGTAATTCTTGCTTTTGTTGCCAGTTCCATTTGAGATAGTTTAAGTTTTTTTCTGTAGAACTTAATATTTTTTGCAAAAATAGTTCTAATTTCTTCTTCTTTTTTCATAACACGCTACTAGTTAATAAAACAATACTGGTAGTTTTTTATATATTCAATACACTAATAGTTGTAAAAAACAAACTTTTAGTTGACAAAAATTATAACTGCTATTAGTATAAATATACAAACTTTTAGTTTGTAAAAAAAATAATTTAGGAGGATTTCTTATGAAATTAGTAAAAACAGCAAGACCAGTTTATGCTGTAAATTTGGGTGCAGGACGATTTGTAGGAGCTCAACCTACTTACCAATGTAGAAAGTGTGGAGCCGTATCTTACTCTTCCAAACGACCTGGAAGTTGGGATTTTGGTGGCTGTGGTGGCGATAAAAATAAATCACACGATTGGCAACAGTGCTAATGCACTAAATATTTAAATCTAATCTAAAAGCAATTTATCGCAAAATAATTTGCTTTTAGATTTAATTTATGTTTATGAAAGATTATCATGTTCATATTGGACAATTTAACGAGCTATATTACGATGCTTTAGAAATTTTCGATGTGATTGAATCAACAGGATTAATCTCGGAAGTTCATTATTCATCAACTTCTACTTGCAGAAATGATGTTGAATTAATCGGTATTGAAGAAGAGTTAGAATATGCACAAAAATATGAATCTAATTTCTTAAAAGTAAAACCGTATCTTTGGTATATTCCAAAATATGCGGAAGAAAATATAAGTGTTCAAAGTGCAATTTCATCTTTTGATTACTGTGGAATTAAATTACATCCTTTTGCACATCAATGGAATTTTCAGGATAAAAAACATATAAAACAAATCGAAGATATTTTTCTTTGGGCACATGAAAATAAAAAACAAATTTTAATTCATTGTGCAGATAATCAAAGTTGTTTACCGAATAAATTCGAGAAATATTTTAAAATTTTTTCTGGTGCAAAAATCATTCTGGCGCATTCAAATCCAGTTTTTGAAACTGCGCAAATGGTAAATAAATACGACAATGTTTTTTGCGATACCGCTTGTATAAATAAAGAAAGTTTGGAGCAATTAAAAAAAGAAATAAATGATACAAAGAAAATTTTGTTTGGTTCGGATTTTCCAATAAACAATTATTGGAATAAATTATTATTCAACAAAAGCAAGTCTCTTTCAAAAGAATATAAAGAAACTTGTACAATTCTAAAAGATCTAAATTACGAGTAAGGAGTTACAAATGATTTCTAGAGATGAATTACGGCAGTTAAAAGCAAAATTGCTAACTTATTGTTCAGAAAACGATTTGTTTGATGACTACAATGTTGAAGGTATTTTTGACATTGTTGCAGAAAGATTCATGACAAGTGATTTTGAAACGCTTGAAAAAGAAATAAATGAAGTTATCCCCAAAAGAAAATTTCAAAAATTCAAAAATATGACATATAACAACCGAATTATAAAAGACTTGGAAGATATTAAAGAATATAATGAACTATTAAAACGATACGAATTTATATCTTTTATCAGTTATTATTTAAGAGACAATTTAGGTGATGAATGGATTACAAGGCGAGTTAATGCTATGTTTCCAGAATATCTTTTAAATGATTTACAACAAGTTTTGGTGCGTTCTGTAGAACATTATAAAAAAGATAAAAAAAGAAAAGAGATATTATCTAAAACTGGAAAAGTAATTGGTACTATTGCTTTTTCACCATTTTTGCTTTTAGGCGCAATAGCAAAATATTCCTTTGCAGTATCTGATGCAGAAAAAAAACAAAGGCGTTACTATTGTAAATATTGTGGTAAATCTGAAAAAGATCCGCGTTCATTAACAAGTGGTTTTTGTTTACAAAGAACAAGGATGAATGAATATCTAACTTCTAAGCATACGCCTTTGGTCCATCAAATATATGAAGGCAGTGAAAAATCTGAATATACTTGTAAGCATTGTGGTAAATCATTTAAATCTTTTAGTGATCTAGTTAATAATACTTGTATTCCACGATATCAAATGAACGGAGATATAACCAATACTCTTTATCGTGTTGCTATGAGTCATTGTGAGCCAATTTTGTAAAAAAAATATAAAAAATTGCGACAAGTATATTGACTAAAAATATTGTTCTATGCTATATTCATAAACCCACATTATTTAGTTAATTGGTTCGGTTAGAAAAATCTAATCGTATATTAACAAACGGCATTGGCCAAGAGACAAATTATTAAACAAGAAATCAAATAAACATTAAGCAAAATTCTCATCAAGGGCAACACTTCCCAGTCGTGCACTAGGGAAGGTTTCGTTGTCGGCAGTTCTTTGACATTTTTAGGGAAGGGTTAAAGTAGGCCCAATCGACGAGTTGAGGCGCGAAATGAAAAAAACTAAAGAAAGGAAATGAACTATGAATGCAGAAAATTTTATGGGAAACATCGACTTAAAAAAAATCAAAAGTTACGCTGTTTCAAGATTCAAACTTAATTCTGAAATTCACGGAATGCAACATTGGGAACGGGTAGAAAGAAATGGTTTGATGTTATCGCAGTTCGATTCGCAAGTGAACAAAAGAGTTGTTGTCTTGTTTGCTTATCTTCATGATTGTGAACGGGAAGATGACTTTGAGGACGAAGAACACGGAATCCGAAGTGCCGAAAAACTTTACGACATTTCAGAAACTTTGTTGGCAGATTTAAGTGATGAAGAATTTGATTTGCTTTACACTGCCATCGCCAATCATAACGGTGGAGACGAAATTGGCGAATCTACAGTTGATGCTTGTTTTGATGCAGACAGATTAGATTTAGGTCGAGTAGGAATCACCTTAGATCCAGATAAAATGTGTACAGAAAAAGGCAAAGAAATTGCTTTAGAACAATTATAATCTATGGTGTAGAAAAAATTTCTTTAAATAAATATTCTATTTGTTGATAGAATCTTCATAAAAATTTTATCATTTTCAGGAGGCAGAAAATGGCACTTTATCAAACTTTGGGAACTTTAGAATTAGAATGTGAAGAACTTATGGCAGTTCACACACCAAAATTTACAAATGAAAGAAAACGCAAGTTATTTGAAAAAACTATAGAAAAAAAGGGAGCAACTTTATCTGGGGATGTAATTGTAACTCGTTGTACTCCAGATACAAAGGAAATTGACAAAGCTACTTTTGTCAAAACAGATGTAAAAATAAAACAAAATGCAGGATTCTTCAATTATGAAAAAGATAAAGATTCTGCAGACAGAAAAGTATGGTGGATGAATTATGCCGATCCAAAATTATTTGGATTTTATGCCAACGAATTTTTTGCACAAGATGAAATTCAGGTTTTGGAACATCCAATTCTTGCTTGTGTAAGAAGATACCTCTTAGATCCAGGCGAAGAAAATATGACTCCAAGAACATTAGTTCAAAATGGGGATGAATTAATTGCCACTCCTTATCTTATAGAAAATGTTCCTCTTTGGATGACTGTAAATTCGTATCCAAAACTACCAGATGGAACTCCAGTTCGTATCTACGGTGCAAGTTTTACAGAAGCTCCTCAAGAAGCGATTGATGAAGGTTGCAAAGTTTTTCAAGGTGATTTAAAAGACAATATTATGGCAATTGCAGCACCATCTTTTGAAAAAGGTGAATATTCCTACGACGATATTGAATTAATTCTAAAAACTCTAATTTCGGCTTTTTCTCAAGCAAAAGATTTGGCTCCAGAAAAAAAATGTGTTGTCCACGGAGGAAACTGGGGCTGTGGTGCTTTTGGTGGAAATTTTGAATTAATGTATTTTGCGCAGATGTACGCAGCAAGCGTTTGCGGCATTGATGAACTTATTCTTCACGCTGTAGACGATGACGATGTTTATGACGAAGCGGAATGGAAGTATAAATATTTAGATGAAGAAATGTCACTTGATTCAGTCGTAAATTATTTAATGAGTCAAGGATACGAATGGGGCCGAAGCGACGGAAACTAATTTAATCTGAAAAACAGTTGATGCAATTCTTCTATATATAAGCAGAGTTTTGTAATCAACTGATTTAAAAAAGTTATTTAAGTAAAACCATCCACATAAAAAGTTAAAAAAAAATTTGACTTTTAAACCAAACAGTACTATATTCTTCCAACCTTAAATAATCGGGAAGCGCGCAAAGCGTTTCATCACATCAGTCATTCTAAATTGCTCAAACAAGAGCGGGAGAAAATCAATGGCAAAAGATGGAATTAAAAAGAGCATTTATGCTCTTAAACGAGAAATTGATGAAGTCATCAATAATTACAAAGAAATTCCTTATGGATGTGGTTACAATATCGGAGCCGAAGCAAGAAGGAAATCTCAACTAGAAAAAGTCAAAAAGGCATTGGAAGAAAAATCCAGACGCGAATTAGAAGAGCTTATTGGATTAGCAAAAGCTGGATGATTAAAAAATCTCTAACAAAAAAACAATCTCTCACGAAATGACAGACTAATCTGTATATATTAAAAGCACAAAGCAAAATGCAAAATTTTTCAAAAAAAAATAAAAAAAAATTTGACTTTTGCTTTAGATGTAACTATATTAATTAACCCGCCTCTAATGGCTGGAAACAAGATCTTTGACATTCTAAGGGAAGGAATCAAGTAGGCCCGTCTGTGAAACGAGGCGCGAAAGGAACAATAGGAAATCACACCTAGAAAAAAGTGATAAATATGTTGGATTACCCAAGAGGTATTTTTTGTAATCATTTTAAAGAGGTACAAATGGTTAAAAATAATACAATTTATTTAAACGAAATTTCAAAAATTCCACAATTAACATCAGAAGAAGAAAAAGTTTTGGCCACTAAAGCATATAGTGGTGATAAATCAGCTAAGAAAAAACTTATAGAATCAAATCTTAGATTCGTTGTAAAAATTGCAAATGAATATCTAGGATATATGGATTTAGAAGATTTAATAAATGAAGGAAATTTGGGACTTATGCACGCAGCAGAAAAATTTGATTCTTCTACGGGGAACAAATTTATAACTTATGCAGTGTGGTGGATTAGAGCTTATATTCAAAAAGCTATTCGAGAAACTTCAACAGGAATTAAGTTTCCATCTCATAAGTTTGATGAAATGAAAAAATCTAAATGGAAACTTGCAAGTTTAGATAAAGCTGTGGGAAATGATGAAGAAAAAGCAACACTTGCAGATTTCATTGTTGATGAACGAATTATGAATCCAGAAGAAAAGTTTTTGATTCATCAAACAGAATTAGAATTAAAACAATTTATAAAAGAACTTAAACCAAATGAAAAGGCCGTTATTATCAAGCGATATGGTCTAGACGGAAAAGATCCTATGACACTTTCAGAAATAGGTTCTATCTTGGGATTTTCCAAAGAAAGAATTAGACAGTTGGAAAGTCGGGCGCTTAATCAATTAAAGAAAAATTTAATTTATTCAAATTACTATGTAGATTTAGTTGCATAACATTACCGGAAGTTTAGCAAATATCAGTAGGTGATAATCTAAACTATTTGATTCACAAAGGGTATGTAAGGCAAACGCTTTACTTTCAGCACAAATCATAGAAGCCTTCGGGCAAAAATCAAATGAAAAGAGGTAAAATATGTTAGGAAACGCACTTATGTCGGTTCGTAATTGTACAGAAAATGAAGCTTTAGCTTTTGCATTCTATCTTTATCAATTATGTGAAGATATCAAAGAGCTTGACGCATCAGAAGAATGTCAGGTTTTATATAATGCTTTGGTTGATAGATTGAAACTAGGAAATCATGTAGATGCAATTTTAAATGCTTTACTTTATAGACTTGAAAGATCAAGACAGCTTACTCCAATTTCGGAAAAAGAAAGATACAAACATCCTTTTGACGCTAACGGAAAACTCAAAAAAAACTATCGCGAAGATGAAAGTATCTATTCAAATTGTGGAGATTGGGAATCAAAATCACAAAGAGATATTAACTTAATTCGTGTGTTGTTTTCTTCAAGCAAAAATGATTTTTCAAGAATTGTTGCTCTTACATTCTTTGCAAAGCCAGGATGTTTTGATGATAAAACTGTTTCTTTGCCAAATAAAGTAGCAATTCCAAAAAAAATTAAGAATGCTATTGAAGATACAAGTTCTGTTAAGTTTGCTGTTGATACGCTTAAACTTAGCAAAGAAGAATCTCATATTTTGCAAGTTGCTTTTCGGTTACAAAGCGTAAAAGAAATGTACAAAGTTTGTAATAGTATTTACCACAATGAAAATATTTCTCGAATCGAAATGTATTCAAAATGTTCTGGGAAAAGCCAAAAAGAAATTCGCATGTTGCTAAAAAATGACCAAAAACTAAAATCCTATGGCTTAATTGATAGCGACGGCGATATGGACGAAGACGCTATGGATGCAATCTACGAAAAAGATATGAGGTTATATTTTGCAGATATCGTAAAAAACGAAAAATCTGTAAAAGCATATGAGCCAGATTCTTTTAGCGTTTCAAAAGAACAAACGGATGTGGCAGTTCAACTTCTTAAAAGCAAAAATCCATGTAATATTTTGTTGTACGGTGCTCCAGGGGCGGGTAAAACAGAATACGCAAAGGCCTTGATAAAACAAGCTGGACTTAAAATGGTAAGTTATAAAAATGAACTTGAAGTTGCCAATTCGCAAAAAGATGATGTTGAAGGAAAAGCTTTAAGTCGTTTGAATTGTTATCTTTCACTTAAAAAAGAAGATTCAGTTCTTGTAGTTGATGAAGCTGAACATGTTCTTCAAACAAAGACTTTTGGATTTTTTGGAATGGAACTTAGTTCGCCACAAAAGGGAACAGTTAATAAAATGCTGGAAAGTTCTGAAAACAAATGTATTTACATCGTTAATTACACAAAAGAAATTGATGAAAGTACACTCAGAAGATTTACTTACAGCATTAAGTTTCAGTCAATGCCAAAAGAAACACTTCGTTCAATCGCATCAGAAAAACTTAAATCGGTAAATATGTCTCGGGTTTTAAAAAATGACATTCTTGATATGTGCGGAAGTTACAAAATCACTGGTGCTTCAGTTGATAATGTTGTAAAAGCAATTTCTTCATTAAATTACCAAAAAGGAAATGAAGACAAAATTCGTAAAGATATAAAATCTGTGCTAGAAGCAAATTCTTCACTTCTTTATGGAAAAAAGAAATTGCGTGATTCTGTTAAGAGTTCCTACAATTTGTCGGTTTTGAATACTTCAGTTGATGCTTGTGAAATTGTGGAAATGCTAAAATCCGCTGAAGATTACAAAAAAGAGAATCAGAATAATGAATCTTCAGAAGGCGTTAGAATGCTTTTTTACGGACTTTCTGGAACTGGTAAAACGGAACTTGCCCGATACATTTCAACTGTTTTGGGAAAACCACTTTTGCTTAAACGATGTTCTGATTTACTTGGACCATTTGTAGGACAAACTGAGCAATTAATTGCGTCCGCTTTTGAAGAAGCCGAAGCAACAGATTCAATTTTGTTATTCGATGAAGCAGATTCATTTTTTGCCGACAGAACAAAGGCAAGGCAACAATGGGAAAGAACTCAAGTAAACGAGTTTTTAACTCAAATGGAAGAATTTTCTGGCATCTGTATTTGTACAACAAACCTTCGAAAAATTATGGATCCAGCAATGCAACGAAGATTCCACATTATCAGCGAATTTAAAGCTTTGACCGAAGAAGGAATTACAACTTTGCTTGAAAGTTATTTTTTCAACTACAAGTTTAATGACTTACAAATCAAAAACCTTGTAAAATACAATAGTGTAACACCAGGCGACTTTGGTTCCTTGAAAAGCAGAATGCGTTTTGTTCCAAAAGAAAAATTGGATTCTGATTACATTGTAAATGAATTACTTAAAATTCAAGAAGAAAAACGATTGAATGGTGGCGCTCAGATAGGATTTGCTTCCTAACTGAATTGAGTTTGTTGGTGCGAGGAGTAATTTTCTCCTCGTAATTTATCACTTATATATAGAAGGAATTTTAATTATGTATATCGAACCTCGTTTACCAGATCACACAGATATTTGGACTGCAAACCTTAACAGCAGAATCGTACATTGTTTTGGCGAAATTGAAGAAAATATGGCAGAAAGCATTATTGCTCAACTTTTGTATCTTGATTCCCAAAGTCATGATGATATTCAGTTTTATATCAACAGTTATGGTGGTGAAGTAACTGCGGGAATGGCAATTTACGACACGATTAAACATATCAAAAGTGATGTTCGTACAATTTGCGTTGGAAAAGCTATGAGTATGGGCGCTGTTCTTCTTAGTGGCGGAACAAAAGGAAAACGAAATGTGCTTCCTAATTCTACAGTTATGATTCATCAAGTTTTGGGTGGTGCAAAAGGTCAATCTTCAGATGTTGAAATTGAAGCGATGGAACTTAAACGCTGTAAAGAAAATTTGAACAAGATTCTTGCAGAAAACTGTAATAAACCATACGAAGAAGTAGTTAAAGATACAGACAGAAATTTCTATCTTCATGGTCAAGAAGCAGTTGAATACGGAATTGTTGATTCTGTTTTGTAATCTCGTTTTTGTAAAATAAATAAATTGTAATTATCAAATTTTTCCCCTGAATTATTGGAGTGTAATTCACTTCATATCAGGGGATTTTTTTACGAGTTTTTATAAGGAGAAATTGTTATGTTTTCGCGTGAAGAAATTATGAAAATTTTACCAGACCCTATAAGAATTGAAGTATGTTGTTATGGAGATTTTCCTAGTGATGATGTAATAAATTTATTAAACGAAATTCGAGAAAGACATAATAAAAATCGTGACACTAAAATTGAAAATATTAGATTAAGAGGATATTTTTTTGATGAATATGAAATTGCAAAATCTTATATTGATTACAATGAATTTAAAATTTATGTTGGTAGAAAATTAATTCACGAAGGTAGAGAACCTTCACTTACGGAGAAAACTGAAAAAATTGGCGATGAATTTTATATGCCAATTCTATCTCTTACCAAAGATATTTTAAATCCTTGGCATGATGAAATTGTCATGGTTCAAAAAGCAAATAACGCAAAATTGAAAGACCTTGAAGAAGATGGATATGACGAATTACTTTATGCCTATTATCACTTCAACTTTAATAAAAAAGCTCTTGTATATTTGAAGAAACTAGCAAAAAGATATCCTCATTCCAAATATAAGGATAAATTATGTAGAGCATATCGTCTAGGTTTATATGGATTGAAGAAACCAAAGCGTATTTTACGGAATAAAAAGAGAAAAAGAATAAACAAAAATTTCTGATGTTTAAAATATTTTCTGCTCTTATCTTGCTGAAGAATTAGTGTCGAACTAAAAAGATATTTCTCTTTTTCAGTTTTAAATCCCCAGAAAAGTTTTTGGACTTTTAAAATCTGGGGATATTAAATTTCATTTTACAAAATTCTATTTAGAAGATACAAAACGCTCATCCCCGATAATTAATTTTGTTAATTTCCAATTATTTTTTATTGGGGTTTTGTTTCCTTTTTTGTATTCTGAAAATGAATATCGAATTTTATTTTCACTTCTTTTATCTGTCCAAATGAACAGGGCAACACAAGCTAGTTTTCCATCATTGTGAATTGAAAAACATCTGTTAGTGGTTCCGTTTTCTGGAATGATTTCGTCTCCGTTTAGCCAGGTGCAACCTAAATCTTTTACCCATTGTAAAAATTCTTGCCCTTCGGTTTCTGAAATTTCAAACCAAACGCTTTCTTCGTTTTCACATACATCTTTGTAGTTTTGCATAAAATGCCTCCAAAAAATAAAAATATTTTCCACAAAGATGCGTTGCCAGAACTGGTTTTAAAAAAGAAAAACCCATCGACAACGATGAGTTAAAATTGCGTGATTGTTAGCCCATCGTTCAGCCTTTAGCACCTTGCTTTTGCAGGTTGCTGTGCGGTCAAAGGGGCTGTCCCTCACGCACTCTTTATGGTAAGTTCTTTTTACAATATTACAAAAAAGTTGTCAAGTGAGTTTTTAAGGTTTTATAAAATGAAAGTTGGAATAAGGAAATAGTTAAGATTTTGGTTTCAACAGTAGAGTTAAAAATTTCAGTTAAGAGTGAAAATGCATAAATATACAGAATTGATTGATGAAAAATTTATCGAACGAAAATAGAGAAGAATAGTACGTCAAAAACGCTATATTTCGAGTTTTTTTAATGTAATCGATAATTATATCGATTTTTGGGTAAAACTCTCTTACAGACCTTCTAAACGCGTCTATGAAGGTATTTTTTTTGATTTTTCATAATTCTTGAGCAACTGAAAAAAGCCCTTTGACCGATAGGCAAGATAAAGAAAAGCCAGTCCGTACCTGTCAAACCCTTATCGCACAAGGCTTTGAGCGGGTGTACCGTGAAAATTTGGGGTGTACCGATTTTTGGCTCATTTTAAACTTATTATTCTGTATAAAAATGCAAAATATTTGCATATAAATACATATATCAATATTACTTTTTTTAGACGATACTAATATCGTGGTTAAAACAAGAAAATAGGAGATTCTTATGTTTGGAGCAATTTTAGGAGATATAATCGGACAGCCTTATGAGTTCAATCGCAGTCCAAAGACAAAAAACTTTCCATTGTTCAGTAAAAATCCAAAGTTTACTGATGATACAGTTATGACAATCGCAATTTGTGACGGGATTTTAAAAGCTGGACTTGATGCGGACGAAAACACAATGAAATCTTCCATGACTAAAAGTATGCACTTATGGGGACGAAGATATCAACATGCTGGTTACGGAATGAAATTTTATCTTTGGCTTGCGCGGGACGATGCAAAACCTTACGGAAGTTATGGCAACGGTTCAGCTATGAGAGTAAGTTCTGTAGGATGGTTTTTTGATTCCTTGGAACGAACTAGAGAAGTTGCCCGATGGAGTGCAGAGCTTACTCATAATCATCCAGAAGGAATCAAGGGCGCAGAATCAATTGCATCAGTAATTTGGATGGCTCGAAACGGAAAATCAAAGGACGAAATCAAATCCTATATCGAAAAAGAATTTGCTTATGATTTGAGTCGCACTTGCGACCAGATAAGACCTGGATATCGCCATATAGAAAGTTGTATGGAAACTTGCCCAGAAGCAATAACTGCCTTTTTAGAAGGTGAGGACTTTGAAGATGTTATCAGAACTGCAGTAAGCCTCGGTGGAGATTGCGATACTTTAACTGATATTGCCGCTAGCATGGGAGAAGCTTTTTACGGTCTTCCAGAACAGTTCAAAACTTGGGCGTATGAATTTACAACAGATTCTATGCACGAAGTCATGAAGGCTTTTGAGGAAAAGATTAAATCCTAGAAAATTTTAAACAAATTGTTTAATGAAATAAATTCTCATTCTGTTATAATGAATCTTGGTTATAAGCAAGAAGGAGAACTTCAATTGAAAAAATATATTTATGTTGATTACGAAAATATGGGAAATATAAAAAATCTTATTCCCATTGACGGCCAATATTTTTTTTCATCGGAAATGCACAAAATTCGATTTCTAAAGAATTAGTTTTATCAACAAATGGTATTAAGATTGAATGGGTAAGTGTTGAAAGTTGTGGAAAAAATGCACTTGATTTTCATATAGCTTACTATCTGGGAATAAAAAGTTCAGAAGAAGTATATCATTATATTTTATCAAAGGATAAAGGATATGATCCTCTTATTGCTTCGATTAACAAAAATTCTAAACGTATTATTGCAAAAAGAATAATAAGTCTTGATGATTTAAAACTAAATGAAGAAAAAAGTATTTCTCCTGAATATAAGATTTTGGTAAATAAAATAAATACTTTTGCAAAATCGAAAAGGCCTAAAAGTGAATCAAAATTAAAAACTTTTATTCAAAACCAAATTTTCCCCAATATGAAAGTGGAAGAAATCATGAATCTTATTGAAGAAATGTATAGAAATAAATTTATAAGCAAAGGACAAAATAACATAATCTCTTATTAAGAAATTGATTTAATGAAAAATAACTTTGATTTACTCTAGAGTAAATTAATTTTGAGTAAACTAAATGTAATAGATACTATTACCTAAAAAATAAGAAGGGATATTAATATGTCAAAATTAAAACTAGAAGTTTTCGAAACAGATAAAGCAATTGAACCAGTATATTTTTATACTTATAAAGTAGAGTCAACTGAACTGATTTCAAATCAACAGCAGTTTATTAGAAGTGTAACTGGGAAAATATCTTCTAAAACAAAGGTTCCTGCTTTTACGGATGACAGATTGGTATATACAATTTCAAAATTAGAAAATTTGGATATAGACAAGACTTTTAGACTTTCATTTGAAAAAACAGAAAAACTTGATATCCAACAGAACAGAATAATTTATTCTAAGTTGACAGAATATTATATAAAAGAACAACTTCGACTAGTCAAATTTCAGAATCAATATGTAAAATACAAAATAGGCTACGATGTAACTACTCCTTGGATATTTGAAATTAATAAAGTTCTTTCATCAGATGATAAGCAATTTAGATTAAGAAGGAAATTTGATTTTTCAATTAAAATATCAGATGATAACAAACTTCAAATTTGGTTAAATATTCGTTCTGAATTTGAAACTAAAAAGACAATCTTTGATTACTTAACTGAAAATAAAATTATACAAGGAATGAAAGTTTTTAATGAATGGGGAAATAAGGAATGTGGGATAGTTGAAGCGATTGGGCCAGAATTAGTTTCTGACCATATCCCTGGGTTTATGTCTCTAAAAAAATATATGATAAAAACTAAACAAGGAGAGCGAATTAAAAATTGTCCAGATAATACTCCTGTTATTCATGTTAGACTTAACAATAATAAAAAATTGTGTTACTACCCACAAGCACTAAAGCCAATTGTATCGTTTGAAAGGATTGCAAGTGAAAACCCATATTTTTCAAAACAGATAGAAAAATATATAAAATTAGATATGACGTCAAGACAAAATATATCAAAAGTTTTTTTATCTGACATAGGAAAGATATCAAATCTTAATAATGTAGAATTTATACCGACTTATGTTGATGCAGAAAAAGTTGGATTTATGGAATATAAATTTGATTGTCCTTCGATTATCGGTAAAGATGGGGCTAAATTAAATTACAACAAACAATCTATGATTTTTTCTCATGGATTTTATAAACAGCCAGATAATCCCGTAAAGTTTGCATATTTTTATCCCGAAGGAAAAGAAAATTTAATGCGTAATTTTGCAATTGAGATGACTAATTATCTTATAAAAGGCAATTTATTTGGAGATAAAAGATTTCTTGTTCCTAAACTAATGCTGTCTGAAGTTAAGGCTGTTTGTAATCAAGCCTACAAACTTGGGGATCCAATGAATTATAAAAAATTAGTTAGATCTTTATCAGAAGAAAAAAAATTTGATATAGCAATTGTTTTAGTACCTACAGAAGAAGATGAATCTAATCCATATAGTGTATTTAAAACTGCTTGGGCAGAAAAAAATATTCCATCACAAATGATTAGTATAAAAACTGCAGAAATGTTTCAACGAAAAGATTCAAATGCTGTTTGGTTTATGCAGAATATTGCTCTTGGTATTTTTTCAAAAGCAGGAGGCATTCCTTGGATAATTGATGATGTTCCAGGAAATATTGATTGTTTTGTAGGAATTGATGTTGCGACTTTAGATAAAGGAATACATTACCCAACTTGTGCAACCGTATTTGATAAAAATGGAAGACCAATAAGTTTTTACAAACCTAGAAATGCTCAAAAGGGAGAAAAGATTTCTTCTAATATTCTTCAGGAGATTTTTGACGAAGTAATTTTAGGTTATGAAGAAAAAACAGGTTCTTCAATAAAAAATATAGTAATTCATAGAGATGGTTTTAGTAATGAAGATGCCGAATGGTATAAAAATTACTTTGATAAGAAACAAATTAATTATACAGTAGTAGAAGTAAAAAAATATGTTTCTTCTAAACTTCTTTGTGATGTAAACGGTGTTGCTTTTAATCCGTCTTGTGGAAGTGCTCTTATTAATGAAGATGAAGCTTTTATTGTAACTACGGATATAAAAGATGGAAAAGCTTCTCCAAGACCTTTACATATAAAAAAACAGGTTGGAAACTTACAAATGAAAACTGTAGTGCAACAAATCCTTGCTTTAAGTTGTATGCATTTTGGAGCAACAAAAAAATCTCGATTACCTGTTACAACTTATTATGCCGATAAAATTTGTAAAAATATTGATTACATTCCTGAAGGAAAATTTGGTAATAATTTGTTTTTTTTATAAACATCTAAAATCATTTATTTTGAGACTTGAAACAATGTATTAAACTTTTGGTTTGTTTCCGTTTGCAGTTAAGGAATTTGGACCACCTAATCATAGATTTACAAACTTTTTCTTACTTCAAAACGCGACTATCTTTCCAGAACTCTTTCTAAAGGATGAGAAAGAATTCCGTATCTATAATGAAATTAAATATCGTATAAATGCTCCGCAATATGTAGAAAATCCATTTTGTTATACTATAAATGGTAAATCTTTATTTTTTGATAATAATGAAATAAAGATAAGTGAAGGTTCAAAAATTCTGTCAATCATTTCTTTTTTCAAAGCTCCTCATTCTCAATTTAAACATATTCTTGCATATTTACAATAATCTATTTACGTCAAGTTGATGTTTTTATCTAAAAATGTCGGAGTCTATCAGTAATGACTGTGTTTCCCTAACAGAATGGACAACTCAAACTTTAATGGAAAAACACCGTTTTAATCCATATAATCCAGATATTGCAAATACATTTTTTAGAGCAGGATTTATTGAAAGTTGGGGGCGAGAAATAGAAAAAATCTGTAGTATTTGTAAAGAATACGGAAATCCACCTGTGCCAAGAAATGAAGTTTATAACGAAGTTTTTGAACAAGCCGAAAACTTTAAAAAGTATGAATGATATGATGATGAATTACATAGAATTAAAAAAATTAAATTATTCCAAGTAAAAATAGAGTAGGGTAGATTGGTTTTAATTATTGAAGTAATAAAACATTTTTCTAGTGCAGATTTTTGTATAGCATAATAAAAGAATAAATGTTTACTTGAAATATAAAAAAGTTTTTGTCTACTTTTATTGACTGGTACATTAATTAATAAAGATTTTTTATTTTCGTGAAAATTCCTACTTTTAAATATTTTATTTTCGGTATATAATGTTTTTATGAGTGGAATAACTTTTAAACGAAAATTTTATGATGAAATGCTTGAGTGGAAAAAGAATTCTAATGGTAAGTCTGCACTTATGATTGATGGAGCTCGTCGTGTTGGAAAGTCAACTATTGCAGAAGAGTTTGCTAAAAATGAATATGATGACTATTTGTTAATTGATTTTGTAAATGCTTCTAAGGATATAAAAGACAATTTCGAAAATCTCGGAAATATGGATGTCTTTTTTAGAAATCTTTTTCTCTTTGCTGGGAAGGGGTTAAAATCAAGTAATTCAGTTATTATTTTTGATGAAGTACAAAAATTCCCTCGGGCCAGGGAAGCAATTAAATATCTTGTAAAAGATGGACGTTATCATTATATCGAGACAGGATCTCTTATTAGCATTAAAAAGAAAAGTCAAGAAATTGTAATTCCTTCTGAAGAAGATAAAAGAAAAATGTTTCCTATGGATTTTGAAGAATTTCTGTGGGCAACTGGTGACAATGTAACTGCACCTTTTATAAAAGATTGCTTTGAAAAAAGAATCCCTGTGGGGGACCAACTACATAGAAAGATTATGACAACATTTAGAACCTATTTTGCAATTGGCGGAATGCCACAAGTTGTTGATGCTTTTGTTCAGGGCAAAAATTATCAAGAAATCGATATGATAAAAAGGAACATCCTCTCTCTCTACGAAGAAGATCTTGCAAAATATGATGATGAAAACCATGAAAAAGCCACAGCCATATTTAAGGCAATTCCAGAACAACTTTCTAATCATAATTCAAAATTTAAATTTTCAATAATAGATAAGAATGCACGATATAGAAATTATATTTATTCAGTAAAATGTATAGCTGAGTCTATGATTGGAAATTATTGTCGGAATATAACAAATCCACAAATTACTCTTGATTTGTTTGCAGAGTCTGATAATTTTAAGCTTTTTATGGGAGATACAGGGCTTCTTGTTACTCAAATTTTAAGAACATCAAATACTGTTCAGGAAGATTTGTACAGAAAAATTATTACAGGACATTTAGGTGCAAATCTTGGTATGATTTTTGAAAACATGGTTGCTCAAATGCTTAGAGCTAGAGGTTATGAGCTTTTTTTTCATGAATATTATTATACTCCAGAAGGTAAAAAAACTGAACAAAGATATGAAGTAGATTTTTTAATTGCAAAAAATGGTCATCTTTGTCCGATAGAAGTGAAGTCCTCAGCATATAAAAATCATGAATCTTTTGATTATTACGTAAAAAAGTACAAACCAAAAAAACATGATCGGTTTATTATTTATACAAAAGATTTGGCACAAGATAATGATATCATCTTTATACCAATTTATATGACGATGTGTTTATAAGACCAATAATTAGTCCGCACAATGCGGACTAATTATTGGTGAGATTTTGGAACATTAAAGTTTTGATAGTTTTTCTAGAAACCGGCCCGATATATTGAGTTTCTCCAAAGTCATTCATTGTAACTAAACCTGGAATAGAATCGGGTTGCGAGACAGCATACATTGTGATGCCGATAGATAAGAAAAATACCAATACAGACACAACTACAATAAATTTAAGATGACGATTTTTTTGTTCAGTAAACTCTGAACTCTTTTCGAGAAAATTTTGTTGGAGGATTTTTTCTTGTAACACAAGCACGCTAGTGGCGTGTCCACATAACAACTGGTTGTACCGCAGCGGGTCTGACCCGCTGTCGGCTACGAACCTTTATTATGTGATTATAATATAAATTCGAAGTGAGGATAGGCAATTCCTTTTCCATTTGCTAAACAGCATTTTTTAAACTTCTTCCCAGACCCACATGGGCATAGACCATTTCTTTGAGTGTTATAGTTTTTATAAGGAATATACTCTATGTGTTTTGTGTATGACCAATGAATAAACTCAGATTTTAGTTTTGGTATAAGGTATTCCAAAACTTTATATTTTTCCGGGTTATCGATGTCATCAAAAATTACGCTATATTTTTGATTTGGTTTTGTTACAATAGATACGCTTATAAAGTCCATATCTTTTACAATACCATAACACATTTCACCATCATAAACTTTACCAGTAATATGCGTACAATCACTAAAAGGTATCATGGTTTTTCCGCATATGCTACAAATTACTTTTTTATGTACTATTTCAGGACTTCCAAATAATCTGTATGGATACATTTCTTGAAACATTGAAACATATTTTTCTATGTATATCAAAACTGGACATTCAGAAAAAGTAATTTCGTTGAATTTTATATTTATAAAATTAATTTCTATTTTTTCAAGAATAATCCAAGCATCTTTATAAAAACGCCTTTTTAAAAGCAAAAAACAGTTATAATACTGTTTTATTATGTCAATAGAAGTTTGTACAAACCAAATTTTCAATAATTCACTACTGTTATGAGAAGTTTTTAGTATTGTTTTTTCTTTTAATAATTCTTCTTCATAGTATGTGAAGTTTACATTATGAAAATGACTAGTTTTCAACTTTTCATATACATCAAGATAAAACATCAATTATATGTTGCTCCGATTGTTTTTTTATAAGCCCTTTTTTGTCATATGACTGTATCTCATTTAGAATTTTATTTTCCATTTCATCAGGGGAACCTTTATATGAGATTTTTATATTTTTACTTTGTGGATCTTTTTCATTCGATAAGATTAAATCAACGGATACTGTATCTTTTTTTTTTGCAAAAAGCCTTGTTTTTAAATATTCAATAAGAAGACTTACAAAGGTTGGTGCAATAATGAATTCAAGTAAAAAAATTCCTAATCTAAATTCATCGCTATGAAGCGATAATTCTTCAATTTTCTCTTTATCTATACATAAATCAATTTGTTCTTTACCAAGTTTATCTTGCAAATAAAAATATAAATTTCTAAAACCCTCATTAAAACTTAAAGGGGCTTGTTTTCTAAAATTTTCCATTGGTAGCATTAGAACAGAACATTTTCTTAATTTTTCTTGATTTTCTATAGATTTTGAATATTTAATTATTGATTCTTCTTTAGTTATTGTCGTTCTTTCAGACTTTATATATTTTTCATCAAACATAATAATCTCCTAAACTCGCGCCCCAGTGCGGGTGTCCGTATAACAACTGGTTGTACCGCAGCGGGCTTGACCCGCTGTCGGCTACGAACCTTTGTTATGTGTTATTTTTTCTGAACTATATTTCCTAATTCTTCTATTATTTTAGTTGCATAATCTGGACTTGATTGATTAAATGTTTTTGATAAATAACCATGGTTTCTAATTAATAATAATGTATCAATAATATTCTGTATTATTTTTTCATGGTATTTTTTCTTTGTATCTTGATCAAAGTCTTTTATTCTTGATAATAGACTAGAATATGTATCTACAACTATTTCTTTTTGTAATAATTCATCCAGAATATTTTTAGAAATATTGAATCTCTTTCTAAAATCATTGATAACAAAAGAAATAAAACCTATAAACGTACATGAAAGTATTGATTTTGGAATTAATAAGTAATCATTGGGATATATATTTTTCATATTCCAAAATACAATTATTAATAATGCAGTCATAATAATTGATAAACCATAATAAAGAATTGCATTGGTTTTCATATCTTTTTCGGTCTTCTCTATTACCTTGGAATAATAATCTTTTATATCTGATAATTTATGCTCTGCAACATTTTGTTCTAAGTTTAATAATAATTCATCACTTTTATTTTTTACATTATTAATTAATTGTTGCAGTTCATCTTCTTTTGCCGTAGCATTTTCTAGAATCTTTTCATATTTTTGTTTATTAGAAATAATATCTTTTATTTCTAATTTATCTAAAAATTGAAGGTAAAGATCCCTAATTAAAATATATATTTCTTCAAACCATCGTGAGAACGGAACATAAAAAAAGGCTTGATCGTGACTGCCATTTTTAGAAGAATGGATTGAGTCACAAAGTTCGTCAAATTCCTTAAACTTTTTAGGAGCTTCTGTATACTTTTCATGAAGAGATTTTACTGAATCTGTATCAATTGTCATATTTTCCTTTTCAGATAATACTCTTTCTATTTTGATTAAAAAAATATCATCTTGTTCAGGAATTTCCAAAGTAAAATTTGAGCCTTGTGCTTTTTTTAATTCTTCTTTTCCGTAAAAATCAATCTTATCACGAATTTTTTTTAATTCGGTAACCATATAATTAGCACAATGTGCTAATTCATAACTACTTATTTGCATAATTTTTTTCCTCCTGCGCCCCAGTGCGGGCGTCCACATAACAATGAGTTAAACCGCAAACCGGCTTGACCGGTTTGTCGGCTTTGAACTTCTTGTTATACGATTTTGTTATATTATACCTAATTCATTTGATAGGGTATAAAATTCATTGAATAATTTTTTAACTTCATTAATATCTACTTTTTCCGCTATTCGTCTTGTCCCATCTGGAACAACTAGGGATTGATACTTATACGGATTTTGTACAGTTTTATACAAATAATCTGTCGTATAAATTAATGTATCTTTTACATTTTGAAAGAAATTTGAATTATCCATATTATATAGCAACGCTTGTATATCATAACTTGAAATATTGATATTTGATTCTGAGTCCTCTTTTAATGTCTTTGCCAATCTTACTAACGGTCTGTACAGTCCACAAGTCTGTCTATCTTTTTCATCAATTAAATGAATATTTAAAAATGGAAAATTCTTGTATCTTTCTTTTGTTTTACTATCAAAAATTTGAATTCCCCTATAATAATCCAAATTGTAGTTATACCAATTTTCTGAGTTATACCAGTTAGCTGGAACAACATCAATTTGTCTTCTTAAACTACCGCCAGAAATTTTTATAGACTTTGAGTTCTTTTCTATGTCTGCAACTGTATAATTCTTTTTTAGAATTTTTATACAAGCAGCCCTTAGATTTGTTAAATCCTCTTTTGGATCACCAGTATATCTGCTTCGAATTCTAGCAGAGTTTTCGACAGTCTCAAATTTATCTATGATTACTAATAAATCAATATCGCTATGAAATTTTATATGAGTGTTACAAGGTACAGAGCCTTGATATTCAAAATCAGGATTAAAACCATAATTTGGGAGTTCTTCTTTTAAATGTTGTTTTACTCTGTTCCCTTCTTCATAGCTTATTTCTGTTGAGCGTGCGGGCAATTCTTCCATAGCACGAGTTACATATTCTTGCGCTTCTTCAATTTCCGATTTGTAATCTTCTGTGGAAAAAGCTTTATCTAAAGAGTATTGTTTATAATCCGGTTGTTGTCTCTCTTGAAGTCGCTTTAACTTTTGTGAATAATTCATTTATTTTCTCTCCTGTTTAGTTAAATTCATAGTTCCGTAAGAACTTCTGTCATTATCTGTGTAATAACGACCATTTGCCGTATTATTTGATAAATCAAATGTTAATCTACAAAATCCTTTATGTTGTTTAAGTCCTTCTTCAGTTTGAAAAGGTTCATTTTCATACATATAAGACAGAATAATTTCATTCTTATCGCGAATTTCTATATCGCCGACAAGACTATATGAATGAGATTTTGATTCTTTTGTAGTGAGCTTTATTAAAATTTTCTCATATTCTTGTTCAATTTGAATAACACCTTTCCAATCATTAGTATCATCTGAATCTGAATATTTTTTCCCTTCACCAATGCAAGTCCAAGTTCCTGAAATATCAGGAGTTTTTCCAATTTTTATTTTTGCTAAAAATTTCCATATCTTTTTAGAGAACAAAAACCAAATAGCTGTAAAAACAAGAACAGCAGAAATAGAAAATCCCAAGAAATTTATTTGCTTATACAAATCATTTAATGCCGGTACTCTTGAAACAATTTTTTCTAATAGTTCTAACAATACTGGTGTTATTAAAATTGAAATTGCTGAAATCCAGTAATAAGTATTTCTCTTAGATTCGTTCCGTATTGAATAATCATGCATTTATCTCCTCCAATATGTTCAATTCAAAAGTTGTGCAAGCTCGACTTGCACAACTTTTATACCTTATTCCAAAACTTGAAAGGCTTGACCTTTCAAGTTTTACTCGGCAGTCTTTTCAGCCGTTTTCTTGCCACGCTTTGAGATTGCCTCATTTGCCCTGTTGATTTCAGCCTCAACACTTTTTGCGAAATCAATACAGTTTGCGTTTCCTGCAATAACCATTGCGTTAAGGTAGGGAACAAGCTTGTCATTTACAAGTGAAACAATCGGTTTGTTGTAACTAGAAGCAGAAGCACCCTTGTTTGAACTTGCCTTTATATACTCGTCGTTTGCCCTCGTGAAATCGTTCTGTGCTGAGCGGATAGAATCAATTGCTTCTGCGACACCTTCCAAGCCTTTGATGTTTTCTGCAAGTGAATCTGCGGAAAAGTCCTGCAAAAGGCTTTCAATCATTGAAGATTCGCTCGTGTAGTTGGCGGTCGTGATTCCGGCTTTTGCATACTTGTCGTAGATTGCTTTGAGTGGGGCAGAAAGTTCTTTTTTACTTGCAATCGGGAAAACGGCATAGGCAGCGAGAACCGTTCCCAGTGTTTTTATAGCCTCATCTCGTGCACTGTCAGCAGAATCGAGCGTTGAGAGAGTCTTGTCTTGTAAAATAGCCGTCGTGATTTGAGCTGAAAGCGTTTCGAGTTCCTCAAGGGCTGATTTCAGGAATGAATCAGACAGAGCCTTTTCGTCCGCCTTAAAATTGCGGATGATTGAGTCCGAAAGTCCGTCAACCTCAGCGTTGCGGATTGCAGTTTTCAACTTGTTCATAAACTTATCCTCCTTTTTTATGAATCTGATTTAAAAATACTGAAATTTCCCGCAATCGACAAATTTTTCCTTAAAATATGGACTGCGCCAAGATTTTTGGGCTTTCCTTATTATAAGGATTTTAGATTTTTGAAATTTCGGGCTTCCTTATTTTAAGGAATGGAGAGTTTGAATTTTTCCGAGATTCTTTGTTTTAAGGAAAGTGAAAAACAGAGGAAAAACAGCATTCCTTAAAAAGAGGATAGGCGACTTTAAACAAAGACAGACTTCCTTATTTTGCGGAAGCCTGTTTAGATGGAAAGTTGTGAACCTTATTTTATGGCTGTGATTTTTTCTTTAAGTTCTCCATACCACTCTTTTGGAGCAAGTGAACTTTCTTGTATCTCATGGAAAAGTTTATACAGTTGAGAATATCTCATCTTGTTTTTCAGTATTGTTACAAGCAATTCGTTTTCAAGCGGAGTAATCATCATTCCGTTTATAACTTCATCACCATTTTTGCCGCCGTAATATTCCATTTTTCTGCGGTTGCGGAAATCTGAAATTACATTCATGTGCAAGAAATTTGTGATGAATACGCAGTAAGATTATAAATCTTTATGAGTAAGCATGTACTCGCCCAAATGCCTTGAAACTGGCTCCATTTCCATGCGGCGTTGGTTTGTTGAATCAGCTAAAGTTGCTTCAATAAGCAAAGTGTGTTTCGGGTAGCCGTTCTCCGCTTCGTATTGGAAAACCAAATCTGCCTTGCCACCACCAGCGTGAGTTTTTGGAAGCAAATCAGCTTCAAGAGACAGGTTCATAAATGAAAGAATATCGCCTTTTCGCTCGCTGATTTTGTACCATGCAATACCCAAAATGTATTCAAAGATTGTCGGAATGTCAGCATCGTCCGTAACAAGTTCTTGAATTTCTTTATCTGCTCGTTTACTAATAAGCTACAAAATATAGATAAGTTGAGTATCTGAAAATTTCTCATCGATAAGTTTGTTAAAGCGTTTTGTCCTTTCATCTGCGACAAACTGTTTGATGTCTCCGATTTTAGAGAACGCTGTCTTATTGTCTTTGTTTATAACCTTAAGAAGTTTTTCGTCGTCCAGTTTTAGGAAAGGAGATATTTCTTCAAGTGTCTGTAGTTCAGCGAGTTTGTCTGATTTTACAAACGCAAGATTATAGAATTCGTCAGGCAAGAGTGAAAAATAATACTTCGGTATAACATCAAATTTTACCTGCTCATCTGCAAAAAGTAGTGTATCTGAGATTTTCAGATAACGGCGATTCAAGTCGAAGTAATCTTCAAGAGTTCTTTCAACTTTTACCATGTGCATTGTCTTGAAGAAAACTGTTTTTAAAGCTTTTTCATTTTCAAGATTCGAGAACATATTTGCTGATTGCAGTTGGTCTAACGGATACTTTTTAATTGAAGCACTTGAAGAAGTTTTGAATTGGTACTTCGTAGAAAAAGAATTGTATGATGAAGCAATCTGTATATATATCTTAAGTTTTCAGTATGAGAAGAATCAATCAGTGCAATCTGAGTTGTTTTATATTTCCCAATCAACAGGTAAGGATATCGTAAAACCTGAAATTGATGACATTAAGAAATTAGCAGAAAAATACAACTTCCCAGTTGGTGCTGATGAAGATCTTTTAGGACTTGTAATGTATCTTGGAAAAGAATCTTTAAAGGAAGAAGTAATTCCTGCAGCCAAATATTATTTTGGGATATTGTACAGATTAACAGAAGACGATGATGTAAAAGAAATCCTTGAAAGACTTGAAAAAGGTATACTTGATTAAAAAACTATAGCAGGTGTTATTTTTTGACATCTGTTATGTGCTATAATAACAAATGTTATATAAAAATGGGATAAATTAATGGCAGATATTAAAGTTTTAAATGAATTATTGTTTGAAGTTCTTGGTGATATGGAAGATTTAGCAAGAAGTTTTATTGATGAAGAAACTGATAAAGATGAAATTGATTTGCTAAATAAATTAAAGAATGCAATTTCAAAGATGGATAAAACAAAGAGTTTCGAGGAGAATTTTATATCATTTTGTTATGATTTAGAACCAGAAGAAGAAGAGATTCTATTCTACAATGTCTTAACTCCATTTTATGAAAATTGGCAAAATCTTCGATTAGATCAAGATGATGAAATATCTGATGAAGAAAAATTAGAATCTGAATGTTTAATAAGAGTAAGCAAAATAATAATTGAAATAATGGATGCCTTTGAGGGATTTAGTTATTTCATGGATGATGAATAAGGAATTTATGCTAAAAGAAAAAAATACGAAGACATCAAAATTAGGATTACTCAGTTTATTGTGTTTTACAACAACATTTATCATTGTTGGATGTTTAGGAAATTTGTTACCAAGTGATAGTGGTATAAGTCTTATGATTGTTCTTGGATTAATGCTTTTATCTGTGGTTCTGGCAATTGCTGGGTTGGTCGGGAAGAATCAAAACAGAAAGAATAATATGTTTTCGGTGATAACGCTGATTATGGTTGCGGGGATATTTGTGTTAGGAATGATGTAAATTATCATCAAAAAGTGACAAATTTTAACAAATTTATGTTATAATATTTCCCATGAAAGTAAATTACAAGAAGTTATGGAAACTACTTATAGATAAAGAAATGAAAAAGACAGATTTAATAACTGTTGCAGGAATAAATCCAAATATCCTTGCCAGGTTAGGTAAGGGAGAATATGTTTCAATGGAAAGTTTGCATAAGATTTGTAAGGCTTTTAATTGTGATGTTGGTGATATTTGTGAAATGAAGGAAGAAAAGTAGTAACTAAAATGATGACACCTGAATTTATAGATAATGTTAATAAAACTCTAAAATCAAGTCTCAAAGAAGAAATAAAACCTGGAAGCAAAATATCAATAGCTGCTGCTTGTTTTTCAATTTATGCATATCAAGAATTACAAAATGAATTAAAAAATATAGAAGAACTTCGTTTTATTTTTACCTCTCCAGCATTTATTACAGAAAAAGCTAAAAAGGAAAAAAGAGAATTTTATATTCCTCGGCTTAATAGAGAACGTAGTTTATATGGTACAGAGTTTGAAGTTAAATTAAGAAATGAATTGAATCAAAAAGCTATAGCAAAAGAATGTGCTGAATGGATAAAAAAGAAAGTTACATTTAAATCAAACTCTACAGAACAAGGAATTCCTTGTTTTTTAAATGTAGATAAAACAAGTTATTCTGGTGTAAAAGAATTTACCGCTGTGGAATTAGGTGTAGAAAAAGGGAATAATGCCGCTTTTGCAATTACAAAAATGTATTCGCCTATGAGTGACCATTTTTTAATGTTGTTTGATCAATTTTGGCAAAATAAAGAAATGATGCAAGATGTAACAGACCAAGTAATTGAAAATATTACATCTGCATATAACGAAAATGCACCTGAATTTATTTACTTTATTACGCTATATAATATTTTCAAAGAATTTTTAGACGATATAAGTGAAGATATTTTACCCAAAGAAGCAACAGGTTTTAAGAAAAGTAAGATTTGGTCAAAGTTGTATAATTTCCAACAAGATGCCTGTTTAGCAATTATCAATAAACTTGAAAAATATAATGGTTGTATTTTAGCTGATAGTGTTGGTCTTGGTAAAACTTTTACAGCACTTTCCGTTATCAAATATTATGAAAGCAGAAATAATCGAGTTTTAGTTCTTTGCCCTAAAAAGCTTTCTAATAACTGGAATATTTATAAGAATAACTATAAAAACAATCCAATTGCAGAAGATAGACTTCGATACGATGTTCTTTTCCATACAGACTTAAATCGAACTTCTGGAGAGTCTAATGGAAATGATTTAGCTTTTATTAACTGGGAAAATTATGATTTAGTTGTAATTGATGAATCTCATAATTTTAGAAATGGAATAGGAACTCATTCAAACACAAAAGAAAATCGGTATATGCAATTGATGAATAAAGTTATCAAACAAGGTGTAAAAACAAAAGTTCTTATGCTTTCTGCAACTCCTGTAAATAACCGTTTCATTGATTTAAGAAACCAATTAGCTTTAGCCTATGAAGGTGTTTCAAAAAATATTGATGAACAATTAAAAACAAAGAATTCTATTGATGATATTTTTAGACAAGCTCAAACAGCTTTTAATAAATGGAGCCAACTACCAACAGAGGAACGGACTACAGAAACTCTATTAGGGATGTTGAGTTTTGATTTTTTTGAAGTATTAGATAGTGTAACAATTGCTCGGTCAAGAAAACATATTCAAAAATATTATGATACAAAGGATATTGGAACTTTCCCAAAAAGATTACATCCAATTTCTATACAGACACCTCTTACAGAATGTGAAAATGAAACAACCTTCAATTTAATTTTTGAAGAATTGGAAAATTTAAAACTTACAGTTTATGTTCCTTCCTTATTTATCCATCCAAGTAAAAGAGCAAAATACGAAATTGATGATTCAGGTTCTGGTGGATTTGACCAAATGGGACGTGAATTAGGAATTCGTCGTTTGATGGCTATAAATCTATTAAAACGATTAGAAAGTTCTGTATATTCTTTTAGATTAACAATTCAGCGTGTAAAAGCCTATGTAAATCAAACAATAAAAATTGTAGAGGAATTTCAAAATCATAAAAATAATTCACAGATTAATATAAAAGATTTATCTTTTGATTCTGATTATGATTTTGATGACCAAAATACTACTGATATTTTTGCAATTGGAAAAAAAGTTCAAATTGATTTAAATGATATGGATTATATATCATGGCTAAAAGATTTAAAAATTGATGAAAGTATTTTATCTGGATTAGAAAGTCTTATAGAAGATATAACTCCTGAAAATGATTCTAAATTACAAGAATTAATAAAAATTATCAGTAATAAAATTGAAAATCCAATAAATGCAGATAATAAAAAGGTTATTGTGTTTTCAGCATTTGCAGATACAGCTGATTATTTGTATGAAAATTTAAGTGTATATTTAAAAGAAAAATATGGACTTAATTCAGCAAAAATTAGTGGAACTTCTGAAGGTAAAAGTACATTAGATAAATTCAAATGTGATTTAAATGCTGTGCTAACTTATTTTTCTCCAATTTCAAAAGATAAGAATGTTATTTATCCAGATGATGACAGAAGTATTGATTTATTAATTGCAACGGACTGTATTTCTGAAGGTCAAAACTTGCAAGATTGTGATTACCTAATTAATTACGATATTCACTGGAATCCTGTTCGTATTATCCAACGTTTTGGAAGAATTGACCGTATCGGCAGTAAAAATAGCGTAATACAACTTGTAAACTTCTGGCCAGATTTAACACTTGATGAATACATAAATCTCAAAAATCGTGTTGAAACAAGAATGAAAATTGTTGATATGACAGCAACAGCAGACGACAATCTTTTAGATGAAAATCAAAAAGATTTGGAATACAGAAAAGCTCAACTTCAAAAATTAAAGGAAGAAGTTGTTGATATTGAGGAAATGAATACAGGAATCAGTATCATGGATTTGGGCTTGAATGAATTCCGACTTGATTTGCTTGAATATGTAAAAGAAAATGGAGATTTAGATAATACACCTTTTGGTCTTCATGCAGTTACAAAATCTACAGCAGATTGTCCTCCAGGTGTTATTTATGTTCTTAAAAATAGAAATAACAGTGTAAATATTGATAATCAAAACAGGTTGCATCCATTTTATATGGTTTATATTGGTGAAGATGGGAAAGTTGTTTGTAACCATTTGAATCCAAAAAATATGCTAGACAAAATGCGGTTGATGTGTAAAGGAAAAAATGAACCACTTCCTGAAGTTTATAAGCAATTTAATGTAGAAACCAAAGACGGAAAAAACATGAAGTTTTTTAATAAACTCCTTGGAGATTCAATTTCTTCAATAATCGAAGTAAAAGATGAAAGTGATATGGATTCTTTTCTTAGTGGAGATTTTATTGATTTTAAACATGGACAAATCAAGGGCTTAGATGATTTTGAATTGATTTGTTTCTTAGTTATTAAGAATGAGCCTACAAAATAAATGGAGTAACCTTATGAAAAAAGAACTTCCAGTAAAATTAAATGCAAAATATGGGAAAGGTTGGTCTGTAGAAACTTTAAAAAAGGCTAGAAAATTTTATGAAATCTATAGTCAGGCAAAAAAGGTCTACACTGTAGACCCAATTAAGTTGAATTTCAATTTAAGTTGGAATCACTATCAGATTCTAATGCGTATTGAGAATCAAGAAGAACGTCAATTTTATGAGGATGGCGAGTCTGATGCTTAATCTTCCTGAAATAACCGAGTTACATAAGCCGTTACCAAAGACTCAAATTTACAAAAAATTTCAGTTCAATAATGCCCAACAAACAAAATTTGATGCAGATATAAGCAGAATTGATATTGTGAATGAGGTGAGTTTAAGAACAATTCCTTCAATACAACAAGGAAAAAAAATAAATAGTATTTATGTGCTAAGTGTGACATTAAAAACAAAAGATTATGACTCTAAGAATATTGAAAAAATCTCAAAAATAATTCCTCAAAATTTAGTATTTGCATTACAGTATGAAGAAGAAATTCAACTTGCTGTTTTTTGTGAAAAGATTTTTACTACCAGTTGGATACATGAAACGAAAGCGAAACTTGAGTTGAAAGGACTAAATTTTGATGAAATATGGGAAAATATCATAAAACAAATAGAAGGCGGAGAATGGGATTCAAACCTTTCTCTTTCTGAAAATATAGAGTTAAAAGAAAAGAAGGAAAAACTTCAAAAAGAAATAGACAAACTTGAAAAACTTGCAAGAAAAGAAATTCAGCCAAAGAAGAAGTTTGAGCTTGTAAATAAGAAAAGAAAGTTAGAAGAGGAATTGAATAGTTTATGAAATTATCAAAAGTAGA
>JAXJWW010000074.1:0-56320 GCA_036307825.1 Treponemataceae bacterium
ACAGCTGGTTCGATATTTTCTCCACCTAAAAGAACGATTGTATCTTTTGCACGACCTGTAATTTTAATTTCATTATCGAATGTTAAAAGTCCAAGGTCTCCTGTGTTAAGCCAACCATCAGAGTCAATAATTTTTTCTGTTAAGTCAGGGCGTTTGTAGTAACCTTTCATTACTTGTTCACTGCGAACAAAAATCAAACCTTTTTTACCAGGTCCAAGTCCTTCTTTGCTTGTTGGAACACCATTTTCTTCAGGAATAATTTTTACTTCCATTGAAGGGAAGATAGCACCTACACAACCTGGACGAGGTTCTTTGTAATATCTGAATGAAATAACTGGTGCTGTTTCTGTAAGTCCGTAACCTTCCAAAAGGTTCAAGCCGATTGCTCTATAGAAATCGTCAACATCTTTTTGTAACGCTCCACCACCACTAATTGCGATAGAAATTCTTCCACCAAATTTTTCACGAATTTTTTTGAATACGAGGACATCACCTAATTTTCTTAATGGCCATAATAAAAGCATAGGGAAGAATCCACAAATTGCATCAAGGAATTTATTGCGTTTTTTAACCTGACAAACATGACCTAAAACTTTATCTCTTGCGTTTGCATATTTTTTTCCAACGCTGATAAAGAAGTTAAATAATTTTAATGTAATTCCACCTTTTTTATTCATGGCTTTGTTTACACCATTTGCCAATGCTTCCCAAAGGCGAGGAACACCACAAATCCATTGAGGTCTGATAACTGCCATATCGTTAAGCAAAATTGATGCAACTGGTTTTGAATAAGCAAGACCGTTTGTAAAATAAATTGCTACATATTGAATGAATCTTTCAAAACTGTGCCATACAGGAAGAATTGACATCCACCAATCACCTTTTTTTGATTTAAGGAAGTCTGGAATTGCAGAAAGTTGAACTGTGTAGTTTTTGTGTGTAAGCATTACACCTTTTGGAGTTCCTGTTGTTCCAGATGTAAAAATAACTGTTGCATTATCATCTGGCTGAGTTAATTCCATTTCTGCTTCAATTTTTTTTGTATTTTCTTCTGGATTTTTAGCGTAAATTTCTTCACCCATTTTTAACAATTCTTCAAAATTGTAAATTTTAAGGTCTTTAAATTCAGCCATCAATTCTTCATCTTCTTTTGAAAGTGGTTCGAATACAACTGCTGTTTTTAATAGAGGAACTTCTTCTATTTTTTCTGTAACTTTCTTTAACTGACGAGCATTTTCAAAAAAACCGTAGCGACAGTCAGCAAATGAAATGATAAAACGAATTTCGTTTCCAAGGGAGTCGCATCCACGAGGAACATCAGCACAACCAAGTGATTGAACTGCTAAGTCTGTAATCAACCATTCTCGGCGGTTATCTGAAATAAGAGCAAGGTTTTCTCCACGAGTTACCCCAATTTCTTGTAATGCAAGTGCAAAAGCAATTACATTTTGATAAACAGTTTGATAAGTAAATGTCTGGAATTTTCCATCTTTGTCTTTTGAAGCCTGTAAACCTACATCTGGATTAGCTTTAGCACGATCTTTGAATAATAAAGGTAGGTTTTTAGGTAATGTGTTGTCAATTGTGAATTTTGGCATTTAAGTCCTCTTCCTAATAAAAATTGTTACTATGACATTATCATAAATTTTGTCATTATGCAAGTGGTGATATCATTTTATAAGAAAGTTTTTGAATAAATAATGAAACTTTATTTTTATACATAAGTTTTGAAAATTTAAATTACAAATTTAACCTATATTTTTCAAAATGTGTTACACTATAAGCATGGATAAATTAATAAAAAATAGAAATAAAGATTTTTTGAGATATGCAAATGACTAAAAATAATAATTTTATACAACAAACTCATTTTATCGGTGTTTTGGTTCCAGAAGATATAACTCATACTTTAGAAGATTGTAGAAGATATATGAATCAAACTTACGGTTGTAAATCTGGATATGGAACTCCAATTCATATAACTTTGGTTCCTCCATTTTGTTTGCCAGAAGAATTTTCTACAGAAGATTTAGTTTTTTCAATTAAGGAAAATGTTCTTTCCCTTGGTGATAAAATAAAATTTGATGGTCATATTGAAAATTTTGATGCCTTTGGTGATAGAACAATTTTTGCAAAAGTAATTCCAAACAAGAAATGGACTATTTTAAGGGATAAAACTCTTGAAGCAGTTTTAAAGATTGATTTTTCTTGCGCAAAAAAAGATAAAAGGCCTTTTCAACCTCATTTAACAGTTGCAAATCGTGATATTCCTTTTGGGGCTTCAGTACAGGCTTTAGAAGTGATGAATGAACTTAATCTTATAGAGGATTTTCCTGTGGATAATATTACAATATTTGAACGAAAAGGAAATAAATGGTGTATTGCTTGGAGTGGAGAGTTGTAAAACTCAAAATAATAAAATAATTTGAAATCAAGGAGATATAAAGAAATGCTAAAAATCTATTGTTATCCTCGTTGTACAACTTGTCAACGGGCAACAAAATATCTAGACTCAAAATCTGTTGAATACGAATATATCAACATAAAAGAAAATAATCCTGATAAAGAAACTTTGCGTTCTCTTTGGCAAAAAACTGGTTTAGAACTAAAAAAGTTTTTTAATACAAGTGGAATTCTCTACAGAGAAATGGAACTTTCTAAAAAACTACCTTCAATGTCTGATGAAGAAAAACTTGATTTACTTTCTACTGACGGAATGTTAGTAAAGCGCCCAATTCTTATCACCGAAAATTCTGTTCTTGTAGGATTTAAAGAAAGTGATTGGGAAAGGGAAGTGTAGAATTTCTACTCATTGAAATTTGTATATTTTATAAAAATTGATTCGATACTATCTAAAAAAGTGTCTTTTAGTTCCTTTTTTAATTTGTAAATATCCGAAGAAGTGATATTTATAATAGAAGAATTTTTATCCCTGTGTTCAATCAAAAGATCTGCTGGTGAAATATGTAACGCCTCAGCAATTTTTATTAAAGATTTGTCACTTACCCATGTTCTACAGCCTTCAATATCATTTATTGTTTGAGCAGATAGCCCTGTCTTTTCTGCTAATTTTTCTTGGGTTAAAAAAAGTCGTTTTCTATAAAATTTTATATTTGATGAAAGAATTTCTCTTAACTCTATCTGTGTCATATTCTTATTATTACGATAAAAACAAGTATAATAAACTTGACAATAGCAAGTTTTGATTTATACTATTAGTTATAGTTTGTACTAGATGTTATCTAGTATGTTAAAGAAAAGGAGGAAAATGATGACAATTTTATACGATTCTTATGATGGTACAAAATTAGGCGCTTACGATGGTGATAATGATATTGCCAAACTTTATGATTCAAATGGAAATTATATTGGGGAATATTGGGGTCATGAAATTTTTGATAAAAATGGAATGAGTTTAGGTTACCATGATGGCAATCCTGTGACAGCTTTTAAGAAGTTGATTATAAAGTCAATATTTTAGTGAGGATTTTATTATGGATTGTTATACATTGAATGAAAAATTAGTTGCCGCAATTCAAAATCATGATATTGGTTTAGTTGAATCCTTGATTTCTCAAGGCGCAGATGTTAATTATGCTACATCCATGGAAGGTTTTACGCCTTTAATATTTTCTATTTTGGCAAATGATATGGAAATTATGAAGTTTCTATTAAAAAAAGGTGCTGATCCATATAAAACAAATTCTGTGTTGGGTGGAGGTGCTATTTCCGCAATAACTTTCTCTAAATATGTGCTTCGGAATGAGAATTTAGCCAGATTTATAGAAAATTGTTATTGTTATGGTTGTTAATTAGTCTTGTATATAAGATTAGTAATTATAGATAAAAATTTTCAATATGCTTTTGAATGTTCAAAGCAATTTGCAACTCAGGGGATGTTGAAGGATAATAATAAAGCCTAGCTGTTATTATTGGGAATATCTAATAAGTTTAGGATGACACCTTAAGTTTGCATTTCTTAACAAGGACGATTGTAGTTAAGTAATAATATCCCTCTGTTTTTTTGTTTTGTTCAAAATCATGATAATGCAAAATTCTGTAGGTTATTTTAAAATCAATTAAAGGAGTTAATTTTATGGATGTAAATTTTCAGCAAACTTTTGAGTTTGCCAAACAATTTGCTGCACAGGGGAATGCAGAAGCTATGGGTGTATTAGGTTCTTGTTATCTACAAGGACTTGGTACTCAAGTCAATGAAATAAAAGCTTTTGAATGGTTAAAAAAAGCATCAGAATTAGGGCATGTACAATCAATGAATATACTTGCAAACTGTTATGAAAAAGGCATCGGTACTAAACAAGATTTTGAAGAGGCTTTCATTTATTATAAAAAATCTGTAGATTCAGGAAATAAGGAAGCTTTGCTAGGTCTTTCACTTTGTTATTTAAATGGTACTGGTGTTCTTCAAGATGATGAAAAGTATAGAGAATTATTTGCTGAGTATAGTAAATATAAAGAGGAAAACAAAACATGCTAGAAGAAACATTAAACAAAGCATTAGATTATACTAGAGGAAACAATACTTATTTACAATGTGTAAATAACAACCTCGAACACGCAGCACTTGCAGTTAGAAATATGGAATCTGGATTACGAGGTGATATTCAAGACCTTAGACATGACCTTCAAGCAAGTACAGCAATGAATATAAATGCAATACAAGGTATGGCAATGGGGATATCAAGTGATATTCGTGCTAGTACCTATGCTGTTGTTGCTTCTCAAAATATGCTCGCAGATACCTTTAAACAAGGTTTTAATTCTGTAAATAATACTATTAATCTTGGACTTGGTTTAGTTGGTAATAAAATTGATGTTTTGTCAAAAGATATTTCTTCTAAACTTTATGAAATACAAGATGTTTTGGAACATCCTCGTTTAACAGAAACTCGAGAACTTTATCATCGTGCATTAGGAAGGTATAAAAAAGGTTTTTATGAAGAAGCATTAGAAGATTGTCTTGCCGCTTTGGAAATAGATAAAACTGACTATATTTCTTGGTATTTACTTGGTTTGATTTACTTATTTGGAGCTGGTGAAAATGGAAACGTAATCAATCTTGATAAAGCAGAAGAAGCATTTGCCAATGCTGCAAAATATATCAAGCCTGATATACCAAAATCTAACGAAACTCAATTAATGGCTTCAGAAATATTTTATCATTTAGGTTTTACACGATTAGCAAAAAGTAATGATTTTTTAATAGAAAATAAAATTGAAGATTCCAATACAAAATTATTAGAAGCACAAAATGCAACCGCTCAAGCCTATAGTCTTTCTAAAGAAAATCTAATTGCAGGATATGAGTACGCAAAGGAATTACACTTTTTAGGAAAAGATTCTGAATCATTAATACTTTTGGAAGATGTTATTCGTGCAGAACAGAATTTTGCTATAAAGGCTTTAAATGACAAAAACCTTGAATCTTTGTGGTTTGATATTGAAAAGATTGTAAAACGATTAAAACTCGAAGCTTGTAAGATAATTAGAGAAAATCTCGAAAATTATTTTAATACAGGTCATTCTATATTCAATCAAGCACATGAAGAAATGTTAAAATACATTAATAATAAAAATTTTACTGCTAAAAATAAAATAATTGATGATACTCTTGAACAAAATCAAAAGGATGTCGAAGGTCTTAATCGTAAAATAGATGAAATTAATTTAAAATATGTAGATATTGAAAATAAGGATTATTTTTTTGTTTTAAATATTTTAAAAAATGAACTTCCTTCTGTCTTTAAGGATTTTGAAGAATATTGTAATGGTATTCTTACACTTGCAGCTGGACTTGTAGAGATTCAAATAGCCAATGAACAAGAAAAGGAACAAGAAGCACTTAGAGAAAAACAAAGAAAAGAGCAAGAAGAACGTAGCCGACAGGAAGAGGAACGCATAAAACAACAAGAAGAAGAACGCAAAAGATATGAAGATGAGCAAAAACGAATAGAGAAAGAAAAAAGAATAGAAAAAGAGAAATTCCTTAAAAGAGGAGCTATAGTACGCTATATTGTAGCTGTAATTATTTGGATAATAGGTATTTTATCACTACCGGCTACATTTGGTGGATTACTAATCATTGGTGCTTCTATTTATTTTACCTGCGTTACATTTGTAGATGGTTGTTTTTTGAAATTATTACTAATTGTATTAGGTATTGTAGGCCTACCAATTCTTTCAATAATTTTCATTATAAAAGAATTGACTGACTAAGTGATATTTTTTTCTACTTAGATATTTACTAAAGACAATATACCAAAAGGAATTCAAAACATGTTAGAAGAAACATTAAACAAAGCACTAGATTACACTCGAGGAAACAATACTTATTTACAATGTGTAAATAACAACCTCGAACACGCAGCACTTGCAGTTAGAAATATGGAATCTGGATTACGAGGTGATATTCAGGACCTTAGGAGTGATTTTCAATCTGCCGCTGTTGGTATGTACAACATGGGGCAAGGAATAAGAAATGATATTCAAGCAAGTACAGCAATGAATATAAATGCAATACAAGGTATGGCAATGGGGATAACAAGTGATATTCGTGCTAGTACCTATGCTGTTGTGGCCTCTCAAAATATGCTTAATCAAACATTTAAACAAGGTTTTAGTTCTGTTAATAATACGATTAATCTTGGAATTGGTTTGTTAGGAAACAAAATTGATGTTTTGTCAGAAGAAATATCTTCAAAACTTGATGAAATACAAGAAATTTTGGATAATCCACGTTTAACACAAAGTCGTGAACTTTATCGTCAGTCTCTTATTAGTTATAAAAAAGGATTTTATGAAGAGGCACTTGAAGACTGTCTTGGTGCTGTAGAAAAAAACAAAACAGACTTTATTTCTTGGTATTTATTAGGTTTGATTTATCTATTTGGAGCTGGTGAAAATGGAAATGTAATCAATCTTGATAAAGCAGAAGAAGCATTTGCCAATGCTGCAAAATATATCAAGCCTGATATACCAAAATCTAACGAAGCTCATTTAATGGCTTCTGAAATATTTTATCACTTAGGTTTTACCCGATTGGCAAAAAGTAATGATTTTTTAATAGAAAATAAAATTGATGAATCCAACACAAAGTTACTTGAAGCAGAAAACGCTAGTAGCATGGCATATCAACTTTCTAAAGAAAATTTAATTGCAGGTTACGAACAAGCAAAGTCTTTACATTTTTTAGGAAAGGATGATGACTCATTAAAACTATTAGAGGAACTTATTCGAAAAGAAAAGAATTTTGCAATTAAATCTGTAAATGATAAAAATTTTGAATCTTTGTGGACTGATATTGAAAAACTTATTGAAAGATTAAAATTAGAAGTTTGCAAGCCGATTACAAAGAAATTAAAAGAAACTATAGATTTTTATGAAAATAAATTAAAAGCAAACGATGAAATCGCTAATTATGAACTACCAAGGAATTATAGAACAAGTAATATAGAAGTTTTTCAAAAAAAGCAAAATGAACTTAAATTAAGATATGCAGATATTGAAAATAATGATTATTTTACTGTATTAAATTTGAAGAAACAATTATCTGGAGATTTAGATAATTTTAGTAATGAAATATCAAATCTCATACATGATACAAAAACTGCAATAGAACAAAAACTAGCAGAAGAACGAAGAATACAACAAGCAGAACGGGAAAGGGAACAAGCAGAAGAACGTGAGAGACAAGAACGCAGACGACAAGAAGAAGAGAGAAGAAGGAAAAATGAACTATTAAAACGACTTGAACAACTTGAACGAACTCTCCCATCTAAGGACGAAATTCTTGGCTTATGCATTTATTTAAAAAGTCTTGGGTATAGTGATGGAGAGAATTTTGATAAATTTGTTGGAAATAGAATAAAAACTAGTTTTCCCCACCTTTCCTATATTATATATGAGGATATTCATAAACAAATTGATAATTTAAAAAAATCAATAGATACCATATCCGAACGTGATATAGAGATTATGTGTGAAAAAATCGAAGATATATCAATTCTTCTAGAACTAAAAAGGGATTGGAAAAAGATAAATAGGATGAAAGAAATAAAACCAGCGGTACTAAGGATAATCATAGGCTTAATTGTTGGTGTCGTTGTTGGATTTATAGGTATTGGAATTATTAAAGATAGTAGTGTTGGAGTTGTGATACCATCATTATGTGTGGGATGTGCGATTGCATTAATATGGAATGGATTTAATACTGCTTTGGGAGATGATGAGGATACATCTTCCTTGAAAACTTGTGGTGTTTTTATCATTTGTTTTATTTTTTGTATAATTTTTATAAAAAACGATTCTAATTTAGTAAGAATGATTCTGTCTTTAGTTTTATTTACGTTATTAGCAATATTTTTAAAAAGGGAAGAATGAATGTTAAAAAACAATATTCAGAACAGGATATCTTAATAAATAAATGCCCCAACTAATCTGCCCAGCCTGTTCCGCACAAAACAAAGAAACTGCAAAATTCTGTCGTTTGTGTGGAACACGACTTCCACAGCGAAATATTCTCTCAGAAACAAAGCCACTTGAAACACAATCCCAAGTGGCAAGTAACAATTCTGTAGTAAAACTAGAATCAGAAGAATCTGCTACTAAAACAGAATTTACAGATTTTATCGGGCTAGAAGATATTCGTTCTCGATTACAGATGTTTATCAACACACTTACAATCAGACAGAAACAGAAAAAAATCGGTATGTCTGTAAAAGATTCTACAAATATTCTTATTTTTAGAGGTGAGGCTGGAACAGGTAAAACTCTCGTTGCAGAATATTTTATTTCATGTTTAAAAAAATCAGGCTGTCTTGTTTCAGATAAGATTGCTCGTACAACAGCACACAAATTTCAGCGTCAATATCAAACAGATTCTCAAATTGCAAATTTTCTTTCAGAAGAGAATTTAGGTGTAATTTTAATAGATGAAGTTCACATTGACCAAAATTATTTATATGAACTTTTACTCGGCCTTACAGAAAAAAAATCTGAAACTGTATGTATTTTACTTGGGTTAAAAGAAAGTCTAGAAGAGTTTTTTTTGCAAAAAAGTGAACTTTCTGATTTGGTGAGTTTTTATGATTTCCCTTCACTTAAAGATGAAACTCTTACTAAAATTCTTGAAAAAAAATTAACTGAAAGTGGTTTTAAATTTTCACAGGAGGTTCAAACCTCATTTTTATCTTGCGTACAAGAAGCAAAACATCGTTCAACTGTACACTATAAAAATGGCTGGATTGTAGAAAAAGATATACTTGTTACAATTTTAGAGCGTCAAGCTTCAAGATTAAGCAAAAAAACATTTATTTCGGAGCAAGATTTAAAACAAATTGAAATTGAAGACTTACCCGTAACTAAAAAAGCAGAAAGGGTAGAAGATATTCTTGCTATGCTAGATGAACTTATTGGTATGGAAGTTGTAAAAAAATCTGTACGGGATTTATGTCAGTCAATTTTGAATAATCAGAAACGAAGAGATTTAGGCCTTATTGCGGAAAATCCTAAAATACATATTATTCTAACGGGAAATCCAGGAACAGGAAAAACTACAGTTGCTCGTATTTTAGGAAAATTGTATCACGCAATGCAACTTTTACCTAGCGATAAGGTTATAGAAACTGCTGGTCTTGATATGACTGCTGGTTATGTGGGGCAAACTAAAGATAAAGTGAATGAACTATGCGATAAAGCAATGGGTGGAGTTCTTTTTATTGATGAAGCCTATTATCTTGCAGGTCAAGATGGAGTGGCAAATTCTTTTGGAAGTGAAGCAGTTGGAACTCTTTTAAAACGCATGGAAGACGACCGAGGAAAATTTGTTGTAATTGCAGCAGGTTATCAAAATGAAATGCAAGTTTTTTTGCGTATGAATCCAGGATTAGATAGTCGCTTTGAGTATAAAATTCATATTGAAGATTATTCTGCTGAAGAATTGTTCCATATTCTTCTTTTGCAAATAAAAAAAGCTCAGTTTGTCTTTAATAACTCTGATAACGCAAAAGATATTGCTCGGAATGCAGTTGAAACACTTTGCAAAAACAAACAGAAAGATTTTTCTAATGCTCGTGCTATACGTAATCTTTTTGACACAATAAAACTACAGATGGATTCTCGTATTGCTAATTTATCAGCAGATTCACTTACAAAAGAAGCATTGACAACAATTTGTGCTTGCGACATTCCTCATGATGAAAGCAAAACACTTTCAATTGAAGATGTTTTTGCTGAACTAAACGAGCTTATCGGCATGGAAAAAGTTAAAAAAGCTGTTGGTGAACTTTACGCAACGATAAAAATAAATATAGAACTTGAAAAAATCGGGCAAAATCCTAAAAAGCCAGAAATTCATATTGCACTTACAGGAAATCCAGGAACAGGTAAAACTACAATTGCTCGTATCTTTGGCAAGTTATTTTCTGCAATCGGAATGCTTTCAAGGGATAAGGTTATTGAATGTGATAGAAGTAAAATTGTTGCAAAATATGTAGGTCATACTGCTCAGAATATGCAACGACTTTGCGATGATGCAACAGGCGGAATCCTTTTTATTGATGAAGTTTACACTCTTGCAACTGATGATTTTGGTCGTGAAGCAACTGATACTCTTATGAAACGCATGGAAGATGACCGAGGAAAGTTTGTAGTTGTAGTTGCAGGTTACGAAAATAAAATGAATGAATGGATGGCAACTAATGAAGGTCTTTCAAGTCGTTTTACACATCGTATTCATATTGACGATTACAATTCAAGTGAACTTTATGAACTTTTCTGTCTCTACGCAAAAAAAGAAGGTCTCACTCTTACAAAAAATACTCAAACTATTGCAGAACAATTTATTCAGCAAATATGGCAAAATAAAACTAAGGATTTTGCAAATGGTCGAACGATTAGAAAATTCTTTGATTCTGTTGTTAGAAAGAAAAATTCTCGTGTGATTGCTTTAGATGAAAATAAACGAACAAAAGAAGTTCTTACAACAATCACAAGTGAAGATTTTTTATTTGAAGAGGGTGAAATATCCTTATGATGAAATTTGTAGATTCAGAAAATAGACAAGTTCAGCAACCAAAATCAAAGACAAAAGAAGTTGCTCCTTCAAAAATGCAAGTTTTCCCAAAGTTTTGCATAGATTGTGGAAGTCCTCTTGAACTTGGGGATATTTTTTGTTCTGAATGTGGAAGTAAAATCCAAGAAGAAGAATTTGTAGTTTCCATCGAAAGAAATGTTGAAGTAATAGAAGAAAATCCTGTTACAATTTCATCCGACCGAATGGCTTCAATTTTGCAAACAAATAAATTAAAAGCAGGTGAATTTTTAGAAGATTTTATGAAGCCTGATTTATCAAATTTTGCTAATGGGATTGAAACAGAAGAACAAAAAGCAATAAAACAATTAGAAGAAAAAGCAAAATTTCTTGGCTATTATGTATATAAAAATTCTTATATGACTCAATATCTCATAATTGAAAATATAGAAAATGATAATGTAAAAGCCTCGGTAAAAACAACGTTTTCTAATGGTGGCTATTCCACAGAATTTTATAAAGGGACGCTTTCTGAAAAAAAATTACTTTTAGAAATGGTCGCTTCTGATTTACATCCTCCAACTCCGGTTTTAGAGTTTTCTGGAAATTCTATAAAACCAGTTCGTTATGTAATTCAAACTTCAGAACATTTTACAGGAATTATTGGTAAAAATGAAATTACAGGTACTTTTACAGGTCATTTTAGTGATTCTGTTGTATTCAGGAAATGTTAGAAGGATGTTGTTTTAAAATTTATATAGCTGATTATGTAAAATGTTTATTTTCTGTAGGTTAATCTTTAACAGGACTTTGGATTATCCTACGGAAAATCTTGCAATATCTTTTGAAAAAAAGTAATCTTTTACAATAATTATGAAAAATACACAACCTAAAACAGCCCACTACCATCTCCCTGGACTTTTTGAATTTTACGACTTTTACTCTGAGTTTATTCCTCTTTATCAAAATCATCCGGAATATTTTTACGATTGGTGTGATATTGCCTCAATTTATGGAACACCAGAAGACTGTCTTTGGGGTGGTGGTCGAACTGGTTCTGGAAACGCTGATGCAAAAGAAGTTTTAGATTTGATGAACGAATATAAAATTTCTCCTCGACTAACTTTTAGCAATTCTTTGTTGCAAGAAAAGCATCTTGCTGATAAAAAATGTAATTCACTTTGTAAACTTTTTGAAAAATCTGAAGTACAATCTGGAATCATTATTTATTCGGATTTGCTTTTAGATTATCTTAAAAAAAATTATCCTTCATTTTATTTTGTTTCTTCTACCACAAAAGTTTTAACAGATTTTTCTGATTTTGAAACTGAACTTAATCGAGAAGATTTTTCTTTTGTTGTGCCAGATTTTCGTTTGAATAAGTCTTTTGAAAAATTAAAAAAACTTTCGCAAAGTCAAAAAGACAAAGTTGAATTTTTATGCAATGAATGTTGTAATTTTTCTTGCACAGAACGAAAATCCTGCTATGAAAATGTAAGTCGCAAAAATCTTGGCCTTGATGTTGTAAGTCACAAATGCACTGCTCAAAATTCCGAACAAGGTTACAGATTTTCTAGCGCAATGAAAAATCCTGGTTTTATCGGCATAGATGATATTCAAAATGTTTATCTTCCTCACGGTTTTTCAAATTTCAAAATTGAAGGACGAGGACTTGGAAGCGCAATGCTTTTAGAATTTTTGCTTTATTACATGGTAAAACCTGAATATCAACTAGAGGTTCGGGAAGAATTATACTTGGATGCAATGCTAGATTTGTTTTAGGAAACTGACTTTATTCAATAAAAAAATCCCAAAAAAGATTTTTATTTCTTCTTGGGATTTTATCAAAATTGAAAAAAAATAATTTGTAAAGAAAGTTACTTTTCGCTTTCTACTTGAGTTTTAATTGCTGCAAAAAGTTCGTCGTATTCTGTAAAGGCTTTTACATCAGGATTATCTTTTTGGATGTGTTCTGGTGAACGGAATAAAAATCCCTTTTCAGCTTGTTTAATCATTCCTAAGTCGTTAAAAGAATCTCCAGAAGCGATTGTTTTGTATCCGATTGATTGCAAGGCTTTAATTGCGTGATACTTACCATTGTCTTGGCGCATTTTAAAACCTGTAATCATATTGTTTTCGTCTACGATAAGTTCGTTACAAAAAATTGTAGGCATATCAAGTTGTTGCATCAATGGAAGAGCAAATTGAGTAAATGTATCAGACAAAATGATAACTTGGCAAAGTTGACGCAATTTATCTAAAAATTCCTTTGCTCCATCAAGTGGTTTGATTTTTGCAATGGTATTTTGAATATCTTTTAATGTAAGATTGTGTTCTTTCAAAATTCCGATTCTTTTGTTCATAAGTACATCGTAATCTGGAATATCACGAGTTGTAAGTTTTAATTCTTCAATACCAGTTTCTTCTGCAAAAGCAATCCAAATTTCTGGAACCAAAACACCTTCTAAATCTAAACATGTTACGTACATAAAAACCCCTATAAGAACATTATATTCGGCTTCTCAGGTGAAAAATAAAAACTGCTCCGGTTTCGCTTCGCTCAAAAGTCGCTATTTTTCTTTTTCACCTTACAGCCGATAATTATATTCTTCTATTAGACAAAGAATAAAATATGAATATAAAAAATCCGTTCAATCACGTATTTTTTATATTTTTTTAACATAATACAGTTTATTCTAGTAGAAAAAAGTAATATTTTCTAGTACATCAAAAATCCGGCGATTGTGAATAAAATCATGGAAATTCCAGCCCCGATAAATCCGTATGGCATTTGAGAAAGTCCATGTTCAAAGTTATCGCATCCACAGGCTGAGGAACTGATAATTGTTGCATCAGAATAAAAACAGATGTGGCTTCCAAAAACACCAGCTGATAAAACTGCACTTACAGATAAAATTGGATTTACTCCAACTGCTTGTGATAGAGGAATTACGATTGGCAAAGCGATAATGTAAAGCCCCCAGTTTGTGCCTGTGATAAATTCTGTAATTCCTAAAATGATAAAAATTATCAATGGCATTAACTGTGGAATTTTTTCCATTACAGGAAGTACTCCTTCGATAATTGTTTGTGTAAATTGAATTCTGCTACTTGCGTAACTGAACAAAAATGCTAAAACCATTAAACAAAGAGGCAATAACATATTTTTTAAGCCGTCGATACAAGTATCTGAAAATTCTTCTGCTGTCATTAATCCACGACCAACATACAAAACAAACATAAATCCTAAAGTGATAATAACTCCAGCTTGCATATCAACTCCGCTTAGGATAGTTGATAAAACTAAACAAGCGATAGGTAAAAGGAAGTCTATCATTTTTCCGTCGGTACAAATATCATTTGAGTTACCACGAATATCAATTTTTTCAGAACCAGGAGGTGCGATTGGACCACCATTTTTAACTCTGTCGTCGGCTTTTTTCATTCTTCCAATTGGTGGAATAACTTTAAAAATCACAAGTAAAACTATAATCAACGCAGCCCAAGCGTAAAAATTGTATGGAATGGTTTTTACAAAATATTGAAGAGCATTTTCTTCATTTGTTAAACCATTTACAACAAATAATCGGGACGCAAAAACAGCCCAAGTTGAAATTGGTAAAAGTACGCAAACTGGCGCCGCTGTAGAATCTACTATATAAGTTAATTCTTCTCTTGAAACTTTGTGTTTATCTGTTATTGGTGCCATACAAGAACCAACTGTTAAACTGTTTAGATAGTCATCAATAAAAATGATAATTCCAAGAAGATATGTCCACAAAAGAGTTCCCACTCGAGTTTTTGAGTGTTTTGCAACAAATCGTCCAAAGGCAAAACTTCCACCAGTTTTTTCTATCAATTTAATGATACTTCCCATTAAACCACAAACAAGGATAAGCCATCCTGTGTTTTCGTCCATCATTACAGTTGAAAGACCTTGGTTAAAGGCTGATAAAAAGTTACCTCTATCTGCAAAAATAAAACACATTAAAGATGCAAGAATAAGAGCTTCTAAAATTCGTTTTGTTGCAAAGATATATATAACCAAAAATATCGCAGGAATCAGTGCATAAATTCCTATGGAAATTCCATTTTCAGTAATTTCTTCAGGTGTTATATTTTGCGGAAGTGGCGGAAGAAAAGCTGTAATCAACAAAGTTCCACCAAGGACAAAAAATGCCACTAGAAAAAATCTAAGTAAACTTTGCTTTACACTTTTCTGTTGCTGAATGTTGTTCAATATTTTCTCCATAATATAAATATAAATATTATGATAAGGCTATATTATTTTTTTTGCAAGGCTTATTTAGTTATTAATTTTCTTCCCGACTTTCTCTTAAAATTTCTTGAAGAATTTCTCTTTTGATATTTGCCAAAGTTTTTATTCCATCGAATGGGGAAGTGTAATTTTCTTCTGGTGTAATTTTGAAACAAGAGCCATCAGAACGAGTTACTAAAACAGCTCCATCTTTTTGAGATTTTTCTAAAGCGGAAGCAAAATTTTGTCTAGCTTCTGAATATGTCATTACAAGCATTTTATCCCCCTTTCTAAAGCAGTGGATTTCATTTTTTCATCTAAAGTAAAAAGTGGTTCTGATAATTGGTTTGCAATATTCAAATAATAAGCATCATAAGCATAAGAATTTGATTCAGCTGCGATAACTACAGAATTTGCAATATCAGGTTCAAGTAATCTAATTGGAATTTTATAAAACTCATGCAAAACTAAAATTGCTTCTGTTGTTGAAAGCAAATTCCGCTTTATCAATTTGCTTAGTGCATTACCAATTTCAAAAGGTAAACAAGTTGGTGCTATGAGAATTTTCTTTTCTGTTGTTTTTGCTACTAAGTTATTATCATCCTGATTTAACAAAAACGCCAAAATACAAGATGCATCAATTACAATACTATTCATAAATTAATTGTACTATTGTACAATTAATTTATCAAGGATTTTCTTATTGCATTTAAAACAAAAAAAGCAAAGTGTAATTTTGTTTGCACTTTGCTTTTGAGGTTAATACAGTTAACGTCTATATAATAGACATGTTCCTGTATGCTCATTGTCAAGAATTAATTCACTGCCATAAATTGAAACTGCAAAAGATTTACCTGGGCTTTCTAAAGCTTCAACCATATAAAGTCTACCATCTATAATGCGAAAACTGCCATATTGCCAATCTGTTTTTGTAGTTTTTTCATTAATCTCTTTACTTTCACTCTCAGATTCATACAATCGTTTTTTATATTGATTTACTTCAGTGTTTTTGCTAAAAGTTGAACCTTCGAATGAGAGTGTTTCAATTGTTTCTGTATAATTTAATATTACATTTTCTACATAGTACTCTTTTCCATCTGTATCATCAATAATATATCCTGGTCCTAAGCTCGTTTGTGGAACTTCAGTGGTTTTTAGATACCAAGTTCCTTGAATTTGTTTTTCGCTTACAACTCCACAACCTACAAACATAAACACTACTGCAATTGCTAAAGCAATAACAATTCCTTTTTTCATAAAAAATCCTCCTGTGTTAGTTTTTTTTAGTTCAAACACAATTTTCATTGTATCACTATACCCCTCCAGTCAACTATGAAATCTTGTTTTTACCACTTTTTTCAAACTCAATAAAAACTATCTCATTATGCAAGTTCATGTCCAAAACAGATTTCTAGCAAAATAAAACTTCCTTGTTTTCATTTTCTACTAAAACTTAAATATTTACCAGAAAAGTTGTTAGTCTTTTCCAATCCGCGTGACAACTTTTAACCCTTGTAAATTTCTGTAATATGTTTTATTCTATTGAAGATTTTTTTTATAATTATAGAGGAGTTATTATGGCTGAGAAAAAACAAAAAAAAGTTGTGTCTGCTACAACAGGAAAAGACGTAACAAAAAAAGCTAGAACTAAAGTTGCTGGCAAAGGTGCAACACCTACAGGAAACACAGGTGGATTAAGATTTGGTGCAATTTTCCTTTGGGTTCTTGCAATCGCATGTGAAGTTATGGCAGTATTAGTTCTTTTTGGAAAAGTTTCAATTGGAACAATTCCTGCACTTTATTCTATGATTGGATTCCTTGTAATCGACTTGATTTTCGTTATCATCGGTTCACAACTTTGGAAAAAAGCAAATCACATCAAACCAGCATCAGAAAAAAATCCTGTTGCATTCTGGCTTTGGAATAACCTTGGATTTATCATTAGCGTAATTGCTTTCCTTCCTATCATTATTCTTGTTCTTTTGAACAAAGATGCTGATAAAAAAACAAAAGCAATCGTTACAGCAGTTGCAGTTGTTGCATTGGCAATCGGTGGTCTTACAGGAATCGATTGGAATCCAGTTTCTCAGGAAGATTTTATCGAAGCTTCTGAAGAAGTTTTCTGGACAGTTGGTGGTTCAAAATATCACACAAGCCAAGATTGTTCTTCATTAAATCGTTCAGAAGAATTAGTTTTAGGTTCAGTTGAACAAGCTAACGAAGCTGGAAAAGATGCACTTTGTTCTTTCTGTGCAAAACGCGATGCAAAAGCTCTTGAAGAAGCAGAAGGAAACACAGTTAAACTTGAAGATATCGTTGATACAATAGAAGAAAATCTTCCAGTTGCAAACTAATAAAAAATAAGAGGCGTAAAATTTTATGGCAATAAATTGTGGTATCGTAGGTCTTCCTAATGTTGGAAAATCAACAATTTTTTCGGCTTTAACAGCAGCTCCAGCCGAGGCAGCAAACTATCCATTCTGTACAATCAATCCAAATGTAGGTATCGTAGATTTACCGGATTCAAGATTAGATTTTCTTGTAAAAACTTTTGAACCTAAAAAACGAATTCCTGCAAGTGTTGAATTTGTGGATATTGCTGGTCTTGTAAAAGGAGCTTCCAAAGGTGAAGGTCTTGGAAATCAGTTTTTAGGACACATTCGCGAAGTTGGAGTTATTGCTCAAGTTGTTCGCTGTTTTGACAATGCAGATATTGTTCACGTAAACAACAAAATCGATCCAGCAGACGATATTACAACTATCAATATGGAATTGGCATTTGCAGATTTAGATACTGTTCAAAAAAGAATGGAAAAAGCTCAACGAAATGCTCGTGTAATGGGAAAAGAAGAGCAAAAAAAATCTGCTGTAATTATGAGTGCTTTGGAAAAAATCAAACCTTTACTAGAAAATGGTGAAGGAGCTCGTAAGGCTGATTTAACAGATGACGAAAAACTCGCTGTTTACGATTGTCATTTAATTACAATGAAACCTCAACTTTATGTTTGTAATGTTGATGAAGACGGAATCAAAAACGGAAATAAATACATCGACATTGTAAAGAAAATTGCAGCAGAAGAAGGTTCTGATGTTGTAGTAATCTGCGGAAAATTTGAAGCAGAACTTGCCGATATGGAAAATCCTGAAGACAGACTTGCTTTCTTAGAAGAACTTGGTCTTGAAGAATCTGGATTGTCAGTTTTGGCTCGTGCAGCATATCACTTAATGGGATTAAGAACTTTCTTTACTGCAGGTAGCGACGAATGTCGTGCTTGGACAATTCACGCTGGAGATACTGCTCCAAAGGCTGCTGGTGTAATTCACACAGACTTTGAAAAAGGTTTTATCAAAGCAGAAACTTATTCTTTTGACGACCTTGTAAAATACGGAAGTGAAGCCGAAATCAAAGCCGCTGGTCGCTACCGCATCGAAGGAAAAGAATATATCGTAGCCGATGGCGATGTGATGTTCTTTAAATTCAATGTCTAATGCGCAAGTTTTCGACAGAAAACTTGATAGTTTCCGAAGGAAACGCAGTGACGTGATGTTCTTTAAATTCAATGTGTAAGAAAAAATTGTAAAAAAAATAAAATTTTTTTGCTGATTTTTACTCAAATTTAATTTTTAAACCAATAATAAAGGTATGAGATATTTACTTTTGTTATTGGTTTTATTTTTTTGTGCAGGTTGTAATGAAGCACAGATTGAAACAGAACCTGAAGTTGAAACTACATCAGTTACTGTAGAAATCAAAATTGCAAGTTGGAATTTACAGACATTTTTTGATGCTGTAAAAGTTGGAACAGAATACTCTGAATTTAATTCAAAAAAATCTTCTTGGTCAGAAGATAAATACAAAGTTCGGCTTACTCGACTTTGCGAAATTCTAGAATTAATTGATGCAGATATTTTTGTTATGCAAGAAATTGAAAATGAAGGAATTTTGTACGACATCATCAATAATTACCGATTGCAAGGAAGGCGAGATAAGGCTTATCTTTACGGGGCTTTTATTGGTGAAAAAAATCAAGCCTTTGGTTGTGGAGTGCTTTCAAAAATTCCTCTATATAATTTAAAATGTCATCAGGTTGATGTAAAAACTGAAATAGAGGAACAACCAGATATGCGTCCCTTGATGGAATTTTCTTTGGATGAAGATTTTTCTAAGCGAATTTTTGTTTGTCATTGGAAGTCAAAATCAGGTGGCGAAAAAGAAACTGAACTTTGGCGAAATTATCAGCAAAAGCTTTTATCAAATGTACTAAATACTTCACCTTGTAATTTTGTTATTTGTGGTGATTTTAACAAAGACATAAATGATTTTTCTATTCAAAACGAAAGAGTAATTTTTAAGGATGATAAAACTGATATTTGCTTAAAATCAGGATGGCTTAGTTTTCCTTCGGAAGAAACTGGCTCATATTTTTATCAAAATGAATGGGAAAAAATCGACCATTTTTTTGTAAGTGAAAATTGCCAGATTAAAGAATTTTATACAATAAAAAATGGTCCGAATATTACCGAGGAGGGCATTCCATTTAGATATAATATTTGGAATGGGCAAGGTTATTCAGACCATCTTCCTATAGTTTGTACTGTAGTTTTTTGATAGAAGTTTATTTTTCGATTTTTTCAATCATTTCTATCATATTATCTAGCCAATTTCCTTCAAAATATTCAATGCAACCTGCATCAACTTTAGAAGCTAATTCAGGATTTATTGGAAGGCTAGACCAAGTTGAAATTCCGTATTCTTTAGCAATTTTTTCAACTTTGCTTTTGCCAAAGATTTCGATTTTTTTGCCACAGTCTGGACATTCAACATAACTCATGTTTTCTACAATACCCAAAACTGGAATGTTCATCATATTTGCCATTTTTACAGCTTTTTCTACAATCATTCCAACTAATTCTTGTGGAGAAGTTACAATGATAATTCCGTCAATTCTAATTGACTGAAAAACTGTAAGAGGGACATCACCTGTTCCTGGTGGCATATCAATAAACATTGTGTCTACATCTTGCCAAATTACATCAGTCCAGAACTGTTTTACGGCTCCAGCGATAACTGGACCTCGCCAGATAACTGGATCAGTTTCGTTTGGTAAAAGCATATTTAGTGACATAATCTGAATGCCATTTTCAGTTTTTGCTGGTAAAAGACCGTTTTCGTCTCCTACTGCTTTTTCGTGAATACCAAATGCTTTTGGAATTGAAGGTCCTGTAATATCTGCGTCCAAAATTGCTGTTGTATGATTTTTTCTTGCAGATAAAACTGATAACATTGAAGTTACAATTGATTTTCCAACTCCACCTTTTCCACTAACTACAGCAATAACTTTTTTAATGCTACTTTGTGGATGTGGATTTTCGTGTAAATCTCTATCTTTGCAGTCCTTGCTACATGAACTGCAATCGTGTGTACAATCGCTCATAAAGATAATTATAATCTTTTACCTAAATCAATGTCAATTAAGTATGAATTTTAAAAATAATCTTCTATAAAATAATAAAATTATTTATAAATAAAAAGTTTAATTAATAAAAAATGTCTAAAAACTCTAAAATATCAATAGGGAATAAAAAAACATACAATTTTTTAATTTTTTTTGTATTTTATTTACACAAAATGAAATATGGTGATATAATACTTTATTATAATTTTGAGAGAGTAAAATTTTTATAGGAGTTTTTATGAAAATTAAAGACAAACTTGTATTTAATATTGTTGTACCACTTTTGGCAATAACTCTTGTAGGGTTAGTAGCACTTTATTTTATTATTTCAAGTTCTACATCAAGGACAATTTTGGAAGATGAAGAAAAAAGCCTTACTCATAAATTTAATATGATGAATAAGGTTGTTTTTGATGATATGAATGATTTAGTTGACGAGTTAAAGACCCTAGGCAAAACTCCAATATATATTGACATAAATTCTGGTGTAAGAACTCAAAGATATTTGCAGAGTTTAGTTAGTACTTTGGATGTTGATAATGTTGCTTTGCTTGATTCTAAAGCTAAAGCTCTTTACGCTACATCAAATTCAATTTTTGAATCTGTTTCAGAAAGACAAGCTATTGCATCTGCTATGGCTGATAAACCAATTGCCGTTGTTACTGCTGTACATGAAATGGTAATTATTACAACTGCTGGAAAAGTTTCTACAGAAAATGGAGATAATTGTATTCTTGTTTTACAAGAATTGATTTCAAGTGATAAATTCTTAGGTGAATATGCACAGCTTTTAGACTGCGATTTAACAATTTTTGTTGGCGATAAACGTGTTGCAACAACAATGACAGATATTTCTGGTCGCTCTATGGTAGGAACAAAAATTGCAAACCAAGAAATCCTTGATAAAATTTATAAAAATAATGAAATTTATTTGGGATTGATTGAATCAGATGGATTAAAATATTTTGGACAATACGCTCCATTCCCTACAAATGATCCTGGTAGTCAAGTTATGGTATTTGCAGGTGTTAGTTATGAACATGCTCAAAATATTATCAATAATTTGATAAAAATGATTATTCCAAGTATTGCAATTATGATTATCTTAATGAGTATTGCATTATTGTATATCCTTTCAACAAGTGTTTTAAAACCTGTTAATAAAACTCTTGCTGCTTTTGAAAATCTTAACTCTGCAACTGATTCTGCTGATCTTACTCAACGAATTGAATTTACTGTTCATAACGAACTTGGTGAAATTTGTAAAAACGTAAATGAATTTATCGGTTCACAACATGATATTATGAAAGAAGTTGATGAATGTGGAACTTCACTTCAGTCTGTTGGTGAAACATTGGCTTCTGCATCTCAGCAATCTGCTGGTGCTATTCAAAAAGTTATGGCTAATATCAATAGCGTAAAATCTTCTGTTGCAAAACAGAGTTCAGCATTAAATTCTGTTCAAGACGGTATTCTTTCTAATATCAGAGGAATTACAAACCTTGACCAGTTAATTGAAAATCAGTCTGCTGGAATTGTAGAATCTTCCGCATCTATCGAAGAAATGGTGGGAAATATTTCATCAGTATCAAATTCTGTAAACAAAATGGCTGATGAATATCAAACTCTCATCAAAATTGTAAAAGATGGAAAACAACGCCAAGATGATGTTGCTGTAAATATTAACACAATGGCTCAGCAATCAGAACATCTTGCAGAGGCAAATAGTGTAATTTCTCAAATTGCTGAACAAACAAACCTTTTAGCTATGAACGCTGCAATTGAAGCTGCTCACGCTGGTGAAGCTGGAAAAGGTTTTAGTGTTGTTGCTGATGAAATTCGAAAACTTGCAGAAAATTCTGCTGAACAATCAAAAGCTATTAAACTTGAACTTGATAACATTTCAAAGAGTATCAATACTGTTGTAAAAGCTTCTGAAATTTCTGTTGAAGACTTTGTTCAAATTTCTGATAAGGTTGTTGGAACAGAACGCTTAGTTCGTGAAATTGATAATGCAATGGTTGAACAAAAAGAAGCTTCTCATCAAGTTTTACAAGCATTACATGAAATTAATGATGCAACAACAAATGTTCAGGCAACTTCAAAACAGATGGCAAACGATGTAAATTCTGTAAAAGAACAAGCAGACAACTTAGAAATTATTTCTCGTACAGTAGAAGGCGCTATGAACGAAATGTCTTTGGGTATAAATGAAATTACAATTGCAGCTCATCATGTTTCTGATATGGCAAACTCTACAAGAGAAAATATCGATCATCTTGATAAGTTGTTAAGTAGATTTACTCTTTAGTAAAATTTGATTAAAACAAAGGGATTGTCTAGCGATGGTTGGATAATCCCTTTTTTCTTTTAAAAACTTATGTTAAACTTAAAATATGAGTGAACTTATAAATTTAATCAAAAATAGAAGAACTTGCAGAAATTTTTCTGAAAAAGAAGTTTCTGAATCTGATGTTAAGCAAATTTTAGAATGTGCTTTATCTGCTCCATCTGGAATGAATTATCAAACTTGGACTTTTGTTGCAATTATGAATCGGGATAAAATCCAAAGATTAGCAGCTGCCGTTGGTAAAGCTTTGAATCGTGGTGCTGGATACAATATGTATAATCCTTCAGTTTTAATTCTTACAACAAATGATAAGGAATCACGATTTAGAGAAGTTGATAATGCTTGTGCAATGGAAAATATTTATCTTAGCTGTGAAGCGTTAAATTTAGGTTGTGTTTGGATAAATCAGTTAAAAGATTGTTTTGATGAACCTGAAGTTAGAGCAATTCTAGATGAACTCGGTGTTCCTAAAAATCATGGAGTTTATGGTAGTGCTGCTATCGGTTATAAATCTCAAGAAGCGCTACCTAAAGAAATTAAAGGAACTTTTAAAATCGTAAAATAAAACTTGTTCTTTTATAATCAATTATTAATTTTTCAGCTATAAAATGTTTGAGTAATTTTAACAAAGGAAAGCCAGGGGAAGAAACCCCTGGCTTTCTCTTTTATCAAGGAACATCCTCTACTACAGTTTCTGGAGGTGTTAACAATAGTTCTGGATTTGTGAGATGTTTTTTTAGAATCTTAAATGCAGAAGCATAATAAAATCCGTCACAAATTCTTTCGTCTGTTGTGATTGTAAAATCAAAGAATCTTACTCGTTTTACATTTCCTTCTCTATCGAGTACATTTTCATGTCTTGTTGCACTAAATGCCATAAACATTGGAACATTTCCGAAATTATACAAGTGATGATAAATTGGCGGAATTCCCAAGGATGCCATAGAAGTTACAACTAAAGAACCATGAAATGGGCTTAGAAGAGTAAGAGCTCGAGGAATCCATCCGTGATAGTCAAGCCAATCTAAGAATTTTATTGCACCTCGCAAAATAAAGCGTGGAATTTTTCCAAAGAAACCAACAAGGGAGTCAAAACTTGTATCTTCCTCAGCTGCATTTTTGATTTCTGAAATTTTTTTATTCATTTCATTGTAAACATCAATTACTGTTGCATCAGGCTTAAAGAAAAATTTTACCATTGTTTCTTCTGCTTCAAGGGACATTTCTTTTTTTACAGCAAGGATAATTTCAATGTTATGTCGAGCAAAAATTCTTTGTCCATTGATAAATCTGTTTACAGCTGGTCTCTGGGAAACCATTCGTACATAGGCACTAAGAAAAACATGCATTGCTCCAAAGTCAGAATATCCTTCTGCACGCATTTTGTGTACAAATTTGTTTATATTCTCAATATCAACACAATCTTTGATAAGATTTTGAGAATCATTTCTTGCCTTCATAATAAAAGGAATAACATTTGTTATTGGATCAAGAGAGCGAAGTCTTCGTCCATCAACTCTGTCGCCCCATCTTCTTTTATAAGGCTTTTTTTCTAAAAGTTTAAGTTCTTCTGAAGATTCTTGTTCATCTTCTTTATATGCTAAATTTTCTGCCATAAAAATATTTTATAATACAAAATTATAATTTGTCAAATTATTTTCCTTGATAAAATATTTTCTATTGTAATTGTTTATTTATGTGATACAATATAAGTTGGAGATAAATAATGCTTACTTATATAATTAAATTACTAAAAGCCTTAGGCGCAAATTCCAAACCTAGTCAGATTGCAAATTCTTTTTGTATCGGTTTTCTTTTAGGACTTATGCCAAAAAATAATCTTTTATGGTACCTTTTATTGATTTTCTTTATGTTTGTAAGAATGAATAAAGCAGGTTACTTTATAATGATGATTTTAGGTTCATTTGTTTCTCCATACATAGACCCAATTTTTCATCAAATTGGTGAAAAAGTTCTTACCTTTGAACCTTTGGTTCCAACTTTTGCAAAACTTTTAGAAATTCCCTTTGTTGGATTTACTCGATTTAACAATACAATTGTTTGTGGTTCTTTAGTTGGCGGAATTATTGCTTATATCCCACTTTTTCTTTTTATGCTTTTATTTATTTGGGTTTGGCGAAAGTGGATAGCACCTTTTTTTAATAAGTCAAAAGTTGTAAAAATGTTCTTTCAGTTGCCATTGGTAAATAAAATCACTTCAAAATTGTCAGAAATCAATTAGGTTGGGAGTAAATATGAAAAACGAAGAAAAAGAAATTATCGAAAATAACGAAAAATCTACTTCTGCAAAAAAATCTTCTGCAAAAAAACAAAATAGCAAAGAAAAAAAAGAGCCTAAAACAATTTCTGCAAAAAAACTTCCAAAGATTTTTAAGAAACGATATTTAGAAAATTCTTATAAAAAGAAAATTCTAAAAAAGGTTTATGTTGCCTCTGATAAAAAATTGATAGAATCTCTTTTCGAAACTGAAAAAGACAAAAAAGATAGAGAAGTTTATTTTGTTCCTCAAGATAAAAAAATTCCAACTAAGGATTTTAAGCGATTAAAATTAGTTGCAAAACAAATTAAAAAGCAAAAAGGCGGAATCAAATTTCTTCCATTGGTGGCTTGTTTAATTTTTGTTTCAATTTTAGTGATTGCAATTTCTTTGTTCAAAAATCCATTGTTAGAAAAAGTCCTTGTTTCTAGCTTACAAGGCGTATTTAAAGCAAAAACCGATATTGAAAAAGTAGATTTTAAGATTTTAGGCGCATCTTTAGAAATTAAAGGAATCCAACAAGCAAACAAAGATGAACCAATGAAAAATCTTTTTGAAATTGAAAATATCAAAGTTGATTATAATTTAACAGAACTTTTGAAAGGTAAATTTTATGCTCAAGATTTAACTGTTTCTGGAGTTGCATTAGGAACAGAACGAAGTGAATCTGGTGAAATTCCATTTGTTCCAAAAACTATCGAAGAACTTGAAGCTGAAAAAGAAATGGAAGTAAAGAAGGCTCAGTTAAAAGAATCAGCTAAAACTCGATTAAAAGAAATGTTTTCTGCCTACAATCCTGACAACTTTATAGGAAATATTGAAGAAGAATTGCAAACTTCTGAAATTTCAAAACAAGTTACAGAAGAAGTTCAACAAAAAATTGATAAATGGCAAAATGCTCCAGATGAATTAGAAAATTCAATCAATAATTTTTCTGAATCAATTAATAAGGTTGTAAATACAAATTGGAGTGGAATTTCTAATTTAAAAGAATTAAAAGCCGCTTTGGATTCCACATCAAATGCCATTACACAAGGAAAAACTGTTACAACATCTTTTGAAAACACAACAAAGGATTTACTTGCTGATGTAAATAAAATTACAAATTATGTAAATCTTGTTGAAGATACTGTAAAATCTGATATTGCTCTTGTGGATTCAAAAATTAATAATATCAAATATCTTTTTTCCGTTGAAGGTTTTAGCCAAATTATGAATGATGGCGTTCAATCTATGCTTTATGATATTTTTGGCAAGTATTATACTTACTTACTAAAAGCAAAGGATTTAGCTTCTTCTGTTTCAGAAAAAAAAGATGAATTAACTGAATCTGTAAAAGAAGTTATTCCTAATGAACTAACTGAAGTTGCTAGTAAACTTGAAAAAGTTAATACAAAAGAAATAAAGCCAAAAAAACAACGATTAAAAGGTCGCGATGTTTACTACAAAAAAGATACAATTCCAAGTTTCTTAATCGAAAATGTTTATGCTTCTGGATACGAAAATGGAACTGAAAATTTACTTTTTGAAGCAAAGATTAAGGAGCTTAGTTTTGACCACAATGTTAGAGAAAAACCTACAGAATTGTCTGCTTCATTTAAAATACATGAGCATAATAATAAAACTTCTTTAATTTTTGATTCTAGAAGCCAATCTTTAAAACCTGTAATTTATGGCGATTATTTTGGCACAGGTTTTCCGATAAAATCTGATGCTGAAGTTTTCAAAATTGATACAATTTCAAATATAGATGCGGATGTTTCTATTAAGAAAAACGGAGTTTTAGGTCTAGGCGGAATTTTAGATATGGACATTTCTGAAATTATCGCAATGGATTTAGAAAACGAAAAAGTAAACGAACTTTATCAAAAAGCGTTGTCCAGAGTAGAAAATCTAACATTAGGATTTGATATTGAAATTGGTTTAAATGGTGAATTTAGTGTAAAAATCGCAAATCCTGAAGAACTTGTAACTCAGTTATCTAAGCCTGTTGCATCTGTCTTTGAAGAAGAAATTTCTCAAATTACAGCAAATGCAAAAGAAAAGGCAACTGCATATATTTCTAAAAATTCTGAACAAATAAATGCAAAGATGGCAGAATTTAACAAAATAAAAGATTTAGTTAAAGGTAAAGAGTCTGCTTTGGATAGTTTGAACAAAAAACTTGAAGGAAAAAAAGTTGAGCTTACAAAGAGAATTGAAGAATTAACAAAACAATCTACAACAGATGCATTAAAAGGTCTTGGTTTACCAGCAACTTCAAATGATAAATCTTCAACAAAAAGTTCAAGTGACGCGTTAAAAGACTTAAAAAAACTTTTTAATTGATATATATTATTTTTATTCAAATAAAAATTTACAAAGGAAGTGAAATTTGAAAGTTTTAGTTGTTGTTGATATGCAAAATGATTTTATTGATGGAGCTCTAGGAACAAAAGAAGCTGAGCTGATTGTTTCAAAGGTTCAACAAAAAATCGAAACCTATAGAAGTAATAATGATGTCATAATTTTTACTCGAGATACTCACTTTGAAAACTATCTTGAAACTCAAGAGGGAAAAAATCTTCCTGTAAAGCATTGTATTAAAGATACTTTTGGTTGGCAAATTTCTAGCAAACTTGATGTTGCAGATTCTACAATTATCGATAAACCTGTTTTTGGTTCTTTAGAACTTGCAGAATGTGTTTCTAAAATCGAAAATGTTTCAGAAATTCAACTTGTAGGTTTATGTACCGATATTTGTGTAATTTCAAATGCTTTTATTTTGAAATCAAAATTCCCAGAAACTTTAATTTCTGTGGATAGTTCTTGTTGTGCTGGAGTTTCTCCAGAAAGTCATAATCGGGCATTAGAATCTATGAAAACTTGCCAAATTATGATACATTAATACGATTGATTTTATTAAGGATTTTTTATGATTGAATTAAATAGCAAACAACGCAAATTTCTTGAAAAAGAAGCTCACGATCTTTCTCCATTGGTAATTATTGGAGGGGCAGGGCTTTCTGATGGTGTTATCGATATGGTAGATAATTCACTTTTTCATCATGAATTGATAAAAGTAAAATTCAACGAATACAAAGATGAAAAATTTGATTTAACAAATGAAATCTGCGAAAAAACAAATGCAACTTTGGTACGAGTAATTGGTAATGTGGCAATTTTATATCGTCCAGCAGAAGAAGTTGAAAAACGCCGATATCCACAAGTTGTATAAGTTATAATTTATAAGGTATGGCTTCTTTAGAAATTTCAAATTCTGATAAAAATTTCAAAAAGATGACAGAAGTTACCGTTTCAAGATTGATATTAAAACTTGCAGGACCTACTGTTATTTCAATGCTTGTAACTTCTATCTATAACATGGCGGATACTTTTTTTGTGTCAAAAATTAGTACCCAAGCAAGTGCCGCCGTTGGGATAGTTTTTCCGATAATGACGATAATTCAGTCCTTTGGTTTTACTTTGGGAATGGGAAGTGCAAGTTTAATTTCTAGAAAGCTTGGTGAACAAAAAACTAAAGATGCTTCAATTTTTGGTGCAACAGCATTTTATTCAGCCTTATTGATAGGCTTAATCATTTCCATTTTTGGCCTTATCTTTTCTGATTCATTGATGAATTTTTTTGGTGCTTCTGCGGATGTTCTTCCTTATGCAGAATCATACGCAAGTTATATTTTTTACGGGGCGCCTTTGATGTGTGCTTCTTTTGTAATGAATAATATTTTGCGTTCAGAAGGGAAGGCTTTGTTTTCAATGGTTGCATTGGCAACTGGCGGGATTCTTAATATTGTTTTAGATCCACTTTTTATTTTTGGATTTAAATTAGGAATTAGCGGAGCTGCTATTGCAACTTTAATTAGTCAAAGTATTAGTTTTTTTATTCTTCTTTCTTGGTTTATTCAAAAAAAGACAATTTGTAGTTTACTTCCTTCTTACATAACAAAAGATATAAATGATTTTTTCTTGGTTTGTTCAACTGGACTTCCATCTTTAACACGACAAGGTTTAGCAAGTATTGCAACGATTTTATTAAACAGGGAAGCATCGTTTTATTCTGATAGTGCAGTAGCAGCAATGTCTATTGTTACAAAAATAGTTATGTTTATTGCTTCTGTAATGATTGGAATAGGACAGGGATTTACGCCAGTTGCCGGATATAATTTTGGTGCAAAACGCTTTGATAGAGTAAAAAAATCTTATTGGTTTACATTGAGTCTTGGTTTTTTCATAATGTTTGTTGTTTCTGCGCTTTGTGGAATTTTTGCTCCAAAACTTATTAGTGTTTTTAGAAACGATAGCGAAGTTATAAAAATCGGTGTAATAACTTTGCGTTATCAATTATGTGTAATGCCTTTACACGCCTTTATTGTTACAACAAATATGCTTTTACAAGCCACTGGAAAAATTCTGTCTGCTACATTTTTATCTTGTAACAGGCAGGGGATTTATTTTATTCCTGCAATTTTGATTTTGCCAAGAATTTTTGGTTTGAATGGAATGCTAATTTCTCAAACTATTTCTGATTTTCTAACATTTTTAACATCAATTCCGTTTTTGATTATTTTTATGAAAAGACTTAGCAAATAATAGAAAATTCCTATCTTGTATCTAATTATTTTCTATGTTATTATATGATTGAGGTGTAATAAATTTTATGGAAGAAAATAAAATTCAAGATGATGAAATTTCGTTGATAGATTTATTTGCTGTTTTATGGCGATATAAAGTTATGATAATTGTTGTTACTTTGATAGCAATGATTGGTGTTGTGGTTTACTCAGTAATTTCATTAAAATTACCACCAGAAAAGTCATTTTTGCCAAATAAATATACTGCTCAAGCGCAGATGTTAATAAATAATGATTCTTCATCTTCTGGTGGATTATCTTCTATGTTAAATTCATCAGGATTAGGAGGACTAGCAAATTTAGCTGGTGTAAGTGTTCCTGGCGGGGCTTCAAATAGTTCTTTAGCAGGGTATTTAGTTCATAGTAATTCTGTTTTAGATGAAGTTGTAAAAAACTTTAATCTTGTTGAACGATACAATATTGAAGAATATGTTGTATCAGCAAGTCGTGATGCTTTAAAAGGAGTTTTAACGTCAAATTTTGATGATGAAACAGGTATTTTTTCTGTAAGTTTTACAGATATTGATCCAGTTTTTGCAAAAGATGTTGTAAATTTTGTAGTTTCTTTGTTGGAATCTAAATTTTTAGAGATGGGAATTGATAAAAATAGTCTAACAAAGGAAAATCTTGAAGCAAATATTGAAAATACATACAACGAAATTTTGAAACTTCAAAAAGAAATTCAAGAAATAGAATATTCTGTTTCAAATGTTTATAATCCAAACCAAACAAAATCTATTGTTATGGATGCAACTTTAAAAAAGATGGAATTATCTGTTCAGCAGGAAATTTACGCACAATTGAAAGCTCAATATGAAATGTTAAAAGTTACAATGTCTAGTGAACAACCTGTATTTCAAATTCTAGAATTTGCTGAAGTTCCTGATAGAAAATCCGCTCCAAGTAGAGGAATGTTATGTATTATTGTAACTTTTGCTGCTTTCTTTGTTTCTGTTTTTATGGCTTTTTTATTAAATGCTTTAAAAAATATTAAAAATGATCCTGTTGCAATGTCTAAACTAAAAGGAAAATAATAAGTGAAAAAGATTTTTTTATCAGTAATAATTATTTTTTTTGTTTCGCAAATTTTGTTTTCAGAAGAAGATATGGGATCTGATTTTGAAACATCTGCGGTTTTAGGGCTCGAAAATAGAGTTCAATTGGTTATGTCAAATCCAGATTATATGGTAACAGCTGGTGATATATATAATTTGAATTTTGTCGCAGGAACTTCTCCTGTGTCTTATTCAATTGCAGTTGATTCTTCTTATAAGATTCGTGTTGCAAATTTGGCTATAATTGATGCTTCTAATAAAACTTATCTAGAATTAAAACGCCAAGTGGAAGATATCGTTATAAAAAATTATCCAATGAGTGGAGTTCAGTTTGTTTTATTCTCACCTACAAATTTTAAAGTGTTGATAAAAGGAGAAGTAACTCAGACCGTTGAGCGAGAAGTTTGGGCTTTAACACGGTTATCTTCTGTTGTTTCGGGAGTATTAACTGATTATTCTTCTTCACGAAAAATAACCATTACTTCTGCAAATGGAAAGTCTAAAGACTATGATTTATTCAAAGCATCTCGTTACGGAGAAATGAAAGAAGATCCTTATCTTAGACCTGGTGATGTAATTACTGTAAATCGTGCTGATAGAAAAGTTGTTTTACAAGGAAGTGTAGAGCGTCCTGGAAAATATGAATTATTAGATAATGAAAATTTAAAAGACTTAATAGAATCTTATGGAAATGGTTTAGCTCTTCAAGCCGATCCTAGTAGAATTGAAGTTGTTAGATTTTCTGATGGAACTGATAAATCTGGTAAAAGATTTTATCTTAATGATACTGACATTAAAAACAATTATTTTCTTGAAAATAAGGATATTGTAAAAATTTCTTCCTATAACGATTTAAAGCCCGTTTTCTTTATAGAAGGTGCAATTAATATTAGTTCTAATAGTGAAGGAACAGAGCTTGAAACTTCTGCACGAAGACCTTTGCGTTTTGAAAAAGGAACCAATTATGCTTATTTTATAAGACAAAATAGTGATATTTTTGGTCCAACTAGTGATTTACAGAATGCATATATAATTAGAAAGTTAGAAATTATTCCTATTGATTTGAATAAAATATTGTATGATTCCTCATATTACTCAGATTTGATAATCGAGCCTAATGATACATTGCGTATTCCTTTTAAACAATATTTTGTTTCTGTGGCTGGCTCTGTAAAGAATCCTGGTAGATATCCTTATATTCCAGATAGAACTTACGAATATTATATTGGATTGGCAGGTGGTTTTGTAAAAAGTGAAAACACCGGTGAAACTGTATCAATAATTGATATCAATGGAGATAAAGTAAAGAAAAATGAATTTATAACTCCAGAAAGTACAATTACAGCAAAGACAAATTCTTTTACTTATTATTTTGGAATTTATGCTCCTGTTATAACAACAATTCTAACTGCTATTTCAACAACTCTTTCAATTATTGCTGTAACTGCTAAATAATTTAATAATATTAACTGATAAAAGATTTTAGCCACTTTAGAATAAATTTTTCTAAAGTGGCTTTTTTTATTTTAAAATAAAAAAGACTTGAAGGACTGAATTTTCATTCCTCAAGGCCTTTTAGCATAACGCTTATTATGGATTGTTCTAAAATTTGAAATAATGTCATCCTGAACTTGATTCAGGATCTTCGTTTTATTGTACTGTAGATGCCGAAATAAATTCGGCATGACAATTCATTTTTTTTAATATTCTTTATGAAGTAACTTGAAGAAAAAAATCCCTTGAAAATTGAAATTCAATTCCAAGGGATTTTGTAATTCTTATACGCTAACTTTACGTTTTAGAAATTACATATTTTTAAGATTAGCTTCGAGTTTATCCAATTCTGCTGAAAGTTCTGCAGGAAGGTGTGAACCAAATTTTGGATAGTGTTTTGTACGAATATCTTCGATTTCTTTTAACCAACCTTCTTTGTCAACGCTTGTGATTGCAGGAATGTTAGCTTTGTAAACTTCGTCAAGACCATCAAGGTTAAGAGCACCTTCTTTTGGCATATATCCGATAGCTGTGTCAACAAAGTTGTCTTTTCCGTTACAGCGGTCAAAAATCCAAGCAAGTACGCGTGAGTTATCACCGTATCCTGGCCACATGAATCCACCAGGAAGTTTGTCGTTTGATTCATCTTTTCTGAACCAGTTAACATAGAAGATTTTTGGCAATTTATCAGCTGTTGATTTTTTACCAATGTTAATCCAGTGCTGGAAGTAATCACCCATGTTGTATCCACAGAATGGCAACATAGCGAATGGGTCACGACGAACTTGTCCAACTTGGTCTGAGATAACAGCAGCTGTAACTTCTGAACCTACGATTGATCCCAAGAATACACCGTGGTTCCAGTCACGAGCTTGGTGTACCAATGGAATAGTTGAAGGACGGCGTCCACCAAAGAGGAATGCAGAAATTGGAACACCTTTTGGATCTTCCCATTCTGAAGCGATACATGGACATTGTCCTGCAGGTGCTGTGAAACGAGCGTTTGGATGAGCCATTTCTTCACCTTTTGGAGCCTTGTCTTTTTCGAATGCTGGGCGTTTGTTTCCTTTCCAGTCAACGAGTTCACCTTTAGCAGGATATCCGATTCCTTCCCACCAAATGTCTCCGTCTTCTGTTAAAGCACAGTTTGTAAAGATTGTGTTCTTTTCTGCTGAAATAAGTGCGTTTTTGTTTGATTGAGCTGATGTTCCTGGAGCAACTCCGAAGAATCCTGCTTCTGGGTTGATTGCGTATAATCTTCCGTCATCACCGAATTTCATCCAAGCAATGTCGTCACCGATTGTTTCAACTTTCCAACCTGGAATTGTAGGAATAAGCATAGCAAGGTTTGTTTTTCCACAAGCTGATGGGAAAGCACCTGTTACATATTTTACTTCGCCTTCTGGGCTAGTTAATTTTAAGATAAGCATGTGTTCTGCAAGCCAACCTTCGTCACGAGCAAGAACAGAAGCAATTCTAAGAGCAAAACATTTTTTTCCAAGAAGAGCGTTTCCGCCGTAACCTGATCCGAATGACCAAATTGTTCTTTCTTCTGGGAATTGTGAAATGTATTTGTTTTCCATATCTGCACAAGGCCAGATTCCGTTATCTGATTCACCTTCTGCAAGTGGTTTACCTACTGAGTGAAGACATGGTACGAATTCTCCGTCTGTTCCAAGAACGTCTAAAACTTTTGTTCCAACGCGTGTCATGATGTGCATGTTACATACAACATATGCTGAGTCTGTGATTTCGATACCGTTTTTAGAAATTGGAGAACCAACTGGACCCATACAGAAAGGAATTACATACATTGTTCTACCTTTCATACAACCTGTGTAAAGACCTGTCATTGTTGCTTTTAATTCTTTTGGGTCAATCCAGTTGTTTGTAGGACCTGCATCTTCTTCTTTTACAGAAGCGATGTAAGTTCTTCCTTCAACACGAGCTACGTCTGATGGAAGTGAGCGGAAAAGGAAACTGTTTGCTTTTTTAGCAAGTGGTGTTGCAAGACCTGAGTCAACCATTTCTTTCATGAGGCGATCGTATTCAGCTGTTGATCCATCACATACGTAGATGGCATCTGGCTGACACATTTTTGCGATTTCTTCAACCCATGCTTTAACTTTTGCATGTTTGATTTCATTTAATTCCATATGTTCTCCTATAAAAAGTCGTGAGTAAAATTTCAATTTTAGGAACGACTTTTTTTAAACTGTTTCGCAACATTGTGAGAAACAGTAATTTAAATTTTGAAAGTTTGCAACGCAAACTTTAGATAAAAACTTCGACGCTATTTCAGGAGAAGTTTTTATCATTTTTCCTATGCCCGTATTGATTTATTTACGGGAAAATTCACTAAATATTACTTATAATATATCTTTTTTTATTAAATTTTACAAGTACACAATAGGTGAAAATGAATTTAATAATAAGTAAAAAAAACATTTTTATATCTCTAAAATCTCTTGTAGTTTTTTTGAGAAAGGAATAGAATTGAAAAAAAATATTGAATATTTATTACTTAATTTTTTTTGGAGATTAAAATGGAAGAAGGCATTGCTAGTGTAATGGCCAACCTAGCTATTCAACTAGGTATTTTGATTTTTGCAGTTCGCTTTATTGGAAAGTTATTCAAAAAAATCAAAGTTCCTACAGTTTTAGGTGAGTTGCTTATAGGTGTTATTATTGGACCTTTTGCTTTAGGTGGAATTTCGTTACCTGGATTTCCACACGGAATGTTCCCGTTAAATTCAGCTGAATTGGCTGTAAGTTCTGAACTTTACAGTTTTGCACAGATTGCATCAATCATTTTGCTTTTTGCTTCTGGATTGGAAACTGACTTAAAACTTTTCTTAAAGTATTCAGTAGCTGGTGGTGTTATTGGTATCGGTGGAGTTGTATTTTCTTTCGTACTAGGTGATTTAGTTGGTGTTTGGCTACTTCATACAAATTTTATGGATGTTAGATGTTTGTTCCTTGGAATTATGTCAACTGCAACTTCTGTAGGAATTACTGCTCGTATTCTTTCTGATAAGAAAAAAATGGATAGTCCTGAGGGTGTTACAATTCTTGCTTCTGCCGTTTTTGATGATGTTTTAGGTATTATTTTGTTGGCTGTTATTCTTGGAATTGTAGCAGTTATCAGTGGAACAGGTGCATCAATTTCTGGGCTTGAAATTGCAAAAATTGCAGGAAAAGCTTTTGGAATTTGGCTTGCTTTTACAGCCTTAGGTCTTATCTTTTCAAAACAAATTGCAAAATTCTTAAAGTTCTTCAAACATTCATTTGATTTTTCTATTTGTGCTTTAGGTATAGCTTTGTTACTTGCTGGAATTTTTGAAAAACAAGGTTTAGCAATGATTATTGGTGCTTATGTAACAGGTCTTTCTCTTTCTAGTACAGATATTGCTCCTATTATTCAAGAACGAATCCATGGACTTTACGATTTCTTTGTTCCAATTTTCTTTGCTGTTATGGGTATGATGGTAAATGTAGGCGAAATGCTTAGCAAAGAAGTTTTAATTTTTGGTGCAATTTACACAGTAATTGCAATTTTGGCAAAAATTTTAGGTTGTTTATTCCCTGCTATGATTATGGGCTTTAACTTCAAGGGTGGCTTAAGAATTGGTTGTGGAATGGTTCCTCGTGGAGAAGTTGCTTTAATTATTGCGGGAATTGGACTTACAGCTGGAATTTTGGACGAAAAACTCTTTGGTGTTGTAATCCTTATGACTTTAGTTACAACTTTAGTAGCTGCTCCTTTACTTAACTTTTCTTTATCACTTTCAGGAAGAGGAACAAAAAAAGAAACTTCTACAGAAGATGGAATTACACTTTCTTGGGATTTTGGTTCTGACGAAATTGCAGACTTAGTTATCGATATGCTTTTGAAAAATCTTCGTGCTGAAGGTTTTTATGTTCAAATGATGAACATAAATGAAGGCATTTCTCAAGCTCGAAAAGGAAATACAGTTCTTTCAATTAAGGAAGAAGAGAGTGTTGTTACTATTGAAACTTCTGCCGAAGCTGAAGCTTTTGTTAAAACCTCAATGTACGAAATGATTTTAGGTGTTATCAACTTAATCAATAATCTTAAGAAAGGATTTGATGGTGTTGCTCTTAAAAAAGACATTTTAGACTCTGATGCAACTGATGCTGATTCTGATACTCAATTCAAAAAACTTATTTCTCCAGAAGTTATTGTTATGGATTTGAAATCTGAAACAAAAGATGAATTGTTAAAAGAAATGGTAATGATTTTAGCAAATTCTGGAAAAGTTCGTGATTGGGAACATGTTTACTCTGATGTTCTTGATAGAGAAAAAATTATGAGTACAGGAATGGATAAAGGAATTGCAATTCCTCACGCTAAAAGTGAAGGTGTTGTATCATGTTGCGTTGCTGTAGGTATTAAAAAATCAGGAATCGATTTTGGTTCTCTTGATAAAGAACCTTCAAAAATTTTCTTCTTGATAGTTTCTCCTAAAAAATCAAATTCTCCTCACTTGCAAATCTTAGCTTCTATCAGTTCTGTTGTTAGAAATAAAGAAACTTTGGATAAGATTTTCGAAGCAAAATCTTCAGAGGATATTTACAAAATTTTATTAGAAGCTTAAATTTTTATTGAAATTATACTAAAGTGTTTACTACAAGCCCCTTTCCTAATCCGTTTCCAGCGGTTAGTGCAAAGGGGTTTGCTTTTGCAGAATTTATAGCTGTTTTTATTTTATTTTGATAATCTTTTATCATTGCATCAACTTGAGAATCTGTTAAATCTGTAGGAAGTTTTGGTTTTGTTGTATCATTTTGAATCTTTACAAGTTGGTCGATTAAGGTATTGAGAATGTTAATTTTGCTTACAGAAATTCCTGAATCTGGATTGCTTTTTGAAGCATATCCTGATACATGTTCAAACTGTGAGTATACTACTTGATTTGGTTTTACTTGTACATAAACTTTTCCAGAACCTACACCACCGTTAACGATTGGACTGTAGCTTGTTGGATTTAAAACATTAATTCCCGATACCATAAGATTTTCCTCGCGTTATAAGTATCGGAAATTAATTTTAATATATTAGAAATATTGTTTATTCCAATCTGAAATTTTATCCAAAAATGCTTGTTCTGTTACCTGATTTTCTGTATCAGTTGCTTCTTTTAGATAAGGAATAATAACTCTTTCTTTTATATCTTCCCAGTGGGCAGGCAAAATATTGGGAGATTGTAAATATTCAGAAATAGGAAGATTTCCCATTAAAATTGGCATGAATTGACTAAAAACTCGTTCATTTACGTTTCGTATAGCAGAAAATCCGCCTGCAATTCCAAATGTTGTTGTATTAAGTTTCATATTTTTGTTTCTTTCTAGAATTGCTCTTTGAGTTTCTTCTTTCATTAACCAAAGAATAAAAGATTCTGCGTTATCAATATTTTTTGATTTTTTATGAACTCCCAAAGAAATAATTTCGTCTTCAATAGGAATTTTATTGTTATAGTGAATCCATCGATATTCAACATCACCTAATTTTTCTTCAGGTATGGAAAAGAGTTTTTCGCTTGTGGTATATGCAAATAAACAATTATTTGTAGAAACAAGTTTGTATTCTGGCATGTAAAGATATTTGAAAGAAAAATCTTCTTCAGCAGTTGTTGATTCGTTATTTGTGATTGTCCAATCTTTTAAGTAGTTGATACTTTCTTCTAGGGCAACTTTATCCCAAGAAAAGGATTTTCCTTGTTCATGAAAGTTACTTCCTTGTAGTTTTGCAACTGTGTATAAAAATTCACTATTCCATCGTGGAGCAAATCCCATAGCTGTAAAAATTTTTGATTTATTCTTTTTATTATAAGTTGCAGAAATTTCTTTTATTTCATCTAGAGAAAGTATGTAACTATCTTTTATCAATTCTTTGTTCTTTTTTGAGAAAATGATAGCTGGAATGTTGAAACTGATTGGCAAAAGATATTGTCTGTCGTTTATGTTTCCAATTTCAAGTAATTGCGGATAAAAACTTTGTCTTTGCAACTGCATATTTCCAAATAAATAATCCAAAGAAATAAAGTTCTTTCGTACAGTTTCGTTTTTTAGCCATGGTCCGATTACAATATCTGGCGGTGTTTCGTCTTTTGCAATAGGAAACGACTCTGAAGGATTTTCTTTGTAAACAACAATTGCTTTACAATCATCTTGGCTTGCATTAAACAATTCTACATAAGATGCAAATTCACTTCTGTTTGTCCAAATAATGATTGGATTTTTGTAAGGAGAATTGCAACTAAAACACAAAAAGCCTATCAGCGCCAAAAATAGACATTGTAGGCTTTTTGTAAAATTCAATTTATTTTGAAACACTCTTTAATTCCTCAGCGGCTTTGTAAACTGCTTCGTAAGTTTGGTCAATATCTCGTTTATCAAGACTTGAAAATGCAACTCGTAGAGTTTTGTCGTCAATAGCGATTGTTCCCACTTGATATTCGTGTAAAAGTTTTTGGCGCAAGTCTTCAGCATTTACACCGTTACAACGCAAACTCATAAAATATCCTGAGTTAAATGGCATTGGTGATAAAACTGGATGACCTTTTTTTGTGTCGATATAAGCACGAGCTTTTCGATAGCGACCTTCAAGAATTTCTCTAAAATGTTTCTTTTCTTCTTCAAGATTTGGATCTTCGAAAGCTTTAAGCAAAATTGATTGTGATGGAGTTGCACAGCAAGAAACTGATGAACGAATTACACCCATCAATTTTTTTACAAGTGCATCGTATTGTTCTGCTGTAAATCCTTTACAACCAAATGTCAAAAATCCACAACGCATTCCCCAAACATAATCTTCTTTTGTAGGGCCGTCGATTTTTACTGCCAAAACATTTTCGTGAATATCAGCAAGATATGCGAATAAAGATTGAGTTTCGATATTTTCTTCGTAGTTTAATCCAAAGTAAGCATCGTCACAGCAAACTAAAATTTTTGCTCCAGATTCAGCAACTTCTTTTACAACTTTGCAAATTTGTTGTGCTTCATCTTTTGTTGGGCTGTATCCTGATGGATTTTGAGGAAAGTTTAAGATAACACGAACTTTTCCTGTTTTCTTTGCTTCTTCTTCCATTGCAAATTTTAATGCATCAATGTTGAATCCACCTTCGTATCCATCACCCCAGAACATTTGAAATTGCTTTAAGTTTGCATTTCGTCTTGATTCTACAACAAGTGCGTAGTTGTCCCAAGAAGGATCACAAGCAAGTAAGTCTTCACTTTCTGATAAGAATAAATCAGAAATATATGAAATCCCTGCTGTTAAACCAGGTACAACAACTGGTGTTGAAATATTTTTTCCTTTGAGAGATGGATTTTTTACAAAAAGTTTTTCTTTCCAAATTTCTCTTAATTTTGGAAGTCCAGCTGTTGGAGCATAAGCTACTGATTCACTTGTTGATAAAGTTGGAAGATGTTTTTGTACAGAAGGAAGACTAACTGGTTTTCCATCATTTACTGTGATTCCAATTGTTGCATTTGCTTTTTTTCCAAATTGTTTTGCTTCGGCACTTTGTGCTATAATACCCTTTGGAAAAAACATACGTTTACCCATGTCTGATAATAAATAATCAACTGTGGTTTCTTTAAGAGTGTTATTGAGTTCTTGTGCTAAAATATGTATCATGATAATCTATATTATTATGAAACGCGAATTGTCGTCAATAACATTGAAGGCAATATTTTTTATCAGGCTAGAAAAAGAGGTTTTTTATGAGCGATTCAAATCAATTACAACAAGATTGTCTTTGGTGTAGAAATATTATCGAAGATTGCAAAAAAGAAGTAGGAAAAAGAATTATTGGTCAAACTCAAGTTTTTGACGGAATTTTTACTGCAATGATTACAGGTGGACATGTTCTTTTAGAAGGTGTGCCAGGTCTTGCAAAAACTTTGGCTGTAAAAACTTTTGCAGAAATTTCAGGATTGAGTTTTAAGCGTATTCAGTTTACTCCAGATTTGCTTCCTGCAGATATTACAGGAACAATGCTTTATAATCAAAATGAAAGTTCTTTCTCTGTACGAAAAGGTCCAATTTTTACAAATATCGTTTTGGCAGACGAAATTAACCGTTCTCCAGCAAAAGTTCAATCTGCTCTTCTTGAAGCAATGGCAGAAAAACAGGTTACAATTGGGGAACAAACTTACGAACTTCCAAAACCATTTTTAGTTTTAGCAACACAAAACCCAATTGAACAAGAAGGAACTTATAATCTTCCTGAAGCAGAATTGGATAGATTTTTGTTAAAAGTAAAAGTTCCATATCCAATGCCAAATGAAGAAGTAAAAATCGTAAAAGCTGGTGGAAATCCAGAAAATATTTATGTACGACAGATTTTGGATAAGGAAATGTTGGACAAATGTCGAAGTTTGCTTGATTCAATTGTTTGTGATGACAGAATTATTGAGTATATCGTTTCTATAATTTCAGTAACTCGCCCAGAAATTGCAGGTGCTCAAAAAGGAAATGATATTCTAAGATATATCAGTTATGGTGCTTCTCCTCGTGCAAGTATCGCATTGGCAAAATGTGCAAAAGCTAGAGCTTTATTCCAAGGTAGAACTTTTGTTTTACCAGAAGATGTAAAAGTAACAGCTCCTTCTGTTTTGCGTCATCGACTTGTGCTTTCTTACGAAGCTGGGGCTGATGGTGTTACTGCCGACGAACTTATCGACAAAATTGTTTCTTTTATTCCAGTTCCTTAATTTTTGAGGTTTTTGATGAAAAAAGAATCATTGTTGATATCTGATAGCAATACTCTTGCAAAAAGCGCTGCCTCTTTGCGTCTAAGGGCTCGTTCCATAGCGGAAGGTTTGCGACAAGGTAATTTTTCTTCAATGTTCAAAGGGCAGGGAATAGATTTTGCTGGTGTTCGTGAATATTTACACGGCGATGATATTCGTTCGATTGACTGGAATGTAACTGCCAGAATGGGAAGACCTTTTGTAAAACTCTACGATGAAGAACGGGAGCAAATTGTGTTTTTTATCGTAGACCGTTCTCTTTCTATGGAAACTGGTTCTTCAAATTTAACTAGATTGAATTTAGCAAGTGAAACAGGTGCTTTGTTATTACTTGCAGCAAACTCAAATTCTTGTCCTGTAGGTTGTGTGTTTTTTGACGGAAAAATTAATTTTTCATGTATGCCAAAAAATTCTCTAGACCAAACAATGTTGATTCTTTCAAAATTTGCAAATCGTGAAGAAAAAGTTTCTACTGGTTCTGCCTTAGCCAGTGCAATAAAAGGTGCTGAGCAGATATTAAAAAATCGTTCTATGATTTTTATTTTATCAGATTTTAGATGTCCAGATTATCAAGATAATTTAGCAAGACTATCTCAAAAACACGATGTAGTTGCAATTCGTTTTACAGATGCAAATGATTTTGAACTTCCAGATTTTGGAATGATTGGTGTTCAAGACCCAGAAACTAACGAAAAAAGAACTTATCCTACATTTTCATCAAATTTCAAACGAAGTTGGCGTGAAAATTCCAACAATGTTCTTGAACGCTGGAAGCATATGTGCAAAAAAAATGGTGTAATTCCATTGATTATTTCTACTGCTGACGACCCTGCATTGCGTCTTTCTCGATTTTTTGCAATTAAGGAAAAAGTATAATGGCAAAAACAGTTAATAAAAAACAAACAATTCAGCTTGCAGACGGTCAATTTTATGTAAACCCAAAAGAAATATTTTGTGGTGACAAGGTTAGTTTGCAATATCAGACAGTTTTAACAGATGACAATGCCATTATTTTAGGAAATGTTTTACCTCTTAAAATTTCAGATTCTGAACAATTAGCAAAAATCATCAAAATTGATTCTTTGGATTGTACTTTAGAAAATTTTGAATTATCAATTTCTGGAAATCTTTTAACCTCTCAAATAAATTTTGTTCCTTGGCGACTAGGAAAACTTTCTTATCCGACTGTAAAACTCGAATTAGAAAGCATTATAATTGAACTTCCAGGTTCTGAATTTTCAGTTTCTTCAATTTTGGAAGCAACAGGCGAAACTTCTGTAAAACCTGCCATGGGACCAATTCTTTTGCCTGGAACAACTTATATTGTTTATGGTTCAATTTTTTTAGGAATTATTCTTTTATCCTTAGTGATTTTTACAATATCTAAAAGTTCAAAGATAATTCGATTTTTCAAAAATATTATTATTGCAAGGCGATATAAAAAGAACTACAAAAAATCTTTGGGAATGTTAAAAAAACTTGGTAAAAATTCTCAAAATATTTCTTACAAAGAATTTGCAGAAGAACTTCAAAAAATTTTACGAAATTATTTTGCTTTTAGATTTTCAGATAAAATTTATAATTTAGCAACAGCAGAAATTGTTGGTTGGTTTAATTCTGTTTATAATTTGATTTTACCTGAACAAGCGGAAGAATCAATTCATTTATTTTATGAAATTATGCTTCGTTGTGATTTTTTGCGATTTTCTGGAAATTCTGTAGCAGATGGTAATTTCAAGGAAAATGAAAATATTGAACTAATTCAAAAAGCTTCAAAGGTTATGGAGTTAATTGAAAAAGGAAGTTCAGATGCTTAATTTTAATTCATATATACCATTATTGTTAATTCTTCTAATTCCTCTATGGCTGATTTTAAAAAAAGTGGGAATTCTAAAATCTTTTAGTTTTCCTTTGCTTTTTACAGAAGATAACAAAAAATATTTTGATTCAAACACAAAGCATTTTACTTTTTTTTCAGTTGTTTCAACTGTGTTATTTTGTTTAGCTTTTGTTTTTGTTGTAATTGCATTGGCAAATCCAAAAATTTCTCATCAGGAAAAGCGATATATTTCTAGAGGAACTGAAATTATCTTTGTTGTGGATTCAAGTCCATCAATGTCTGCTCTTGATATTGGAGAAAGAACTCGTTTACAAGCGGCAAAAGAATCAATTTTGTATGTAACTCAAGGAATGCCAGAAACTTCATTTGGTTTGGTGGCGATGGCAACTGAAGCGGCTTGTCTTGTTCCGCCTTCAATGGATATTGAAATTTTCAAAAAGCAACTTGAAGATATAAAAATTGGAGCTTTAGGTGATGGAACCGCTCTTGGAGTTGGAATTAGTAACGCAGTTTATCATCTTTCATCTTCAGCTTCTCCTCAAAAAGCAATTGTGTTAATTACTGATGGAGAAAATAATGCTGGAACAGTTCATCCTTATACAGCTGCAAAATTATCTGCAGAATTAAAAATTCCGATTTATGTTTTAGGACTTGGAACAACTGGAACAGTTCCTGTTGAATACACAGACCCAAAAACAGGAAAAACTTATTCTGGATATTTGGAATCTGGATTTAACTCTGAAAGTTTAGAGCAAATTGCAAAAATTACAAAAGCTGATTATTTTGATGTTCAAACTTTGCCAGATTTACGAGAAGTTATTTCTAGTATCGTTCGAAATGAATCTGTTGTGCCTCATTTTTACACAGTTTCAGTTGATGAAGAATATTATTCCACATTTTTGATTTTAGCGATTTGTTGTATCCTTCTTGGTTACTTGATAAAAAGATTTTATTTAAGGAACTTTCTATGATTTTTCAACGACCACAGATGTTACTTCTTTTATTTACAATTTTTATTCCTCTTTTTTATGTTTTTCCAAAGATAAAAAAATTAAAGTCGTCACAGACTTTTTTGTATAAAAATAAAAATGAAACTCTAAAGAATATTAAAAAATTACAAACTTCACTTTATTTTAGAAGTACATTTTTTTTGTTTTCTTGGATTTGTTTGATAATCGCTTTAGCGGGACCTTACTGGGGAAGTGAAGTTGTTCAAGTTCAAAAAAATGGAAGTGCAGTTTCTTTTATTTTTGATATTTCTTGGAGTATGACAGCAGAAGACGCTGTTTCAACTGATGATTCTTACAAAACTCGTCTTGAAGTTGCGGGAGATTACGCAAAATCCTTATTACTTCCAAATAAAACAGATGATATGGTAAGCGTTTCTGTTGTTCTTTCAAAAGGTGATGGATACGTGGCAGTTCCTCTAACTGAAGACCACGAAGCAGTTTTTGCTGTAATAAATGCCCTTTCTCCAAATTTGATGACTTCCAAAGGAACTAATTTAGGCGCCGGAATAGAAACTGCAATTTCATCCTTTCCAATAAGTCAAGCTCGACAAGGAACAATAGTTCTTTTTACAGATGGAGAAGAAACAATTCAATCTTTGGAAAAATCCTTAGAAAGTGCAATCAACCATGGAATTGGAGTTTACATCGTTGGTTTTGGAAATAAAAATGGAACAAAACTTCAACTTGGGCAAAATCAAATTACAACTTCACTTGAAGAAGAAAAACTTGAAACTTTGATTTCAAATTTGAAGAAAAAAACTTCTTTGTATAATATCCCTTTGTTTTACACAAACTATAATTCTGACGAAGGTAAACTCGATTTATTAAAAATATTGTATCCAAAAGATTTTAACTTAAAAACAACTTATCAAAATGGATATGAAGTAAAAAAAGTTGCTCGTCATAATTTATTTATTTTGATGGCACTAATTTTCTTTTTTATCGGAATGTGTGCTTCATACAAAAAAATAAAAATTTCTCAATTTACTTCTGTTAGCATGATTTTATTGATTTTAACAATGTTTACATCATGTAACCAAAATTTAAAAGATTCATTTAGTATTTTACAAGGAAATTTTTATTGGCACCAAAAAAAATATCAACAAGCAGAAATGGAATTTTTGCAAACATTAAATACAAGTGAAGAATCTGGAAATAAAGAAATTCAGCAGTATGCAATTTACGGTCTAGGTTCTTCCTATGTTATGCAAAATGAAGAAGTTGCCGCTTTTTCTCGACTTGAAAGTATAAATCCAGATGCTCCAGATGATTTGAGATTTGCTTCTCATTACAACATCGGAGTTCTTTCATATTCAGTTGGAAATTATGAAAAAGCAATTCAGTCCTTCAAAGATGCATTGTTAATAAATCCTCAATCAGTTGAATCTAAAATAAATCTTGAACTTGCTTTAAGACAAGGTTCAAAAAATATACAAGAAGGAAGTGCTCAAGCTAAAAAAGCTTCTGAAAATAAAGAAAATTCTGTTATAAAAGACGCTGTTTTTTCAATTATCAGGGAGAATGAACAAGAACAATGGAAAAATCAAGAAAAAAGCGAAGAATCACAAAGTCCTACGGATTATTAATTTTTGTAGTACTTTTTCTTTTAAATACAAATTCATTATTTGCACACAGATATTCTTACGCAGTTTTTACACCAGTTGAAGAATATGTTTTTGCAGGAGAAGATACAGCGTTTGAAACTGTAATTTATAATATGCGTCCAGCTGATGTTTTAGTTACCGTTCAAACTTTACCAGAAAGTGTAACATTTGTATCTTCAGATAAAACTGAAATTCTTGATGAAAATGGAAGAAGTACAAAAATACGAATTGTTCTTCATTTTAATGAGATTGGTAACTTTAATTTACCTCCAATTGCTTCAAGAATTAGATATGGTTCTTACAGATTATCAATTAAACCTGTAACTGTTTTACATAATCCCAAAACAATTCAGCCAATTATCAAATTTTCGGTTATTGAACCTCAAGACAAAATCTATTATGAAGGTCAACGGATTAAGTTACAACTTTCTGCAATCTTTGCTTCAAATGTTTACAGTTACACAACTTCCTTGAATGAAGATTCAGTTTTTTATGCAAAAAAAGATATTGCAACATTGCCTTTTTCCGTAGAAAAATTTTCGGACACAGAATATCCAATAAGTGAATTGGAGTTTATTCCTTTGTCAAGTGGGAAAATTCAAGTTCCACAGGTTTCTGTAAGAGTAAGAACTTGGAACGGAATAGAAAAAGAAAGTATTTCAGAACCTCTAGTTTTGAATGTTAAAAAAGCTGTAAAATCAGAAACTGTAGAAAACTTTTCAAAGACAGTTGAAACTTCAGCAATTTCTAAAATTGATTCTTCTGAAAAAGTTTTAAAAGATGTTGATAGTTTTGATTTTTCAAAAAATAAAGAATTAATTGAAAAAATCAAAGAATTACGAATTAAAGAAAAAAATAAATTCTTTCCATTTTCAATAATAAAAGAAAGAAAAGAAATTGAAAGACAATGTGATTTAAAAAATACTCAAAATGAACTTTCTAACGTTGTTTTTTACATGCTTTTAGGACTTTTTGTTTTATGTAGCATTTTGTTTATTATTTTTGCTGTTTTACGAAAAAAAATTACAATGATAATTTTTGTATTAATTTCATTTATTCTACTTGTTATCACAACTGTTTATAAAGTTCAACTAAATAAAGATTATGCTTTGATTTTACAAGGTGAAGTTTTATCAATTCCAGAAGAAAATTCTTCGCTTAATATTAAATTAAATTCTGGTTACCGAGTTGAAGTAAAAGGTGAAACAAAAGAATGGATTTTTATTGAATACGAAAATTCAACAGGTTGGATAAAACGAGAAAACTTATTATTTATATAAATCTTATATAAATCTACATTTTTTAGAAAATTTACTTGTAACTTATTCAATTTTTAACTATTTTATAACTGAGGACTCGAGGTGGAAGATTTATATTCAATTCTTGGCGTAGAACGAAATGCTACTGCTGATCAGATAAAAAAAGCTTATCGTGAATTAGCTATGAAATATCATCCTGATAGAAATCCAGGTGATGCTATTGCAGAGGAAAAATTCAAAAAGATAAGTTCGGCTTATTCTGTTTTAGGAGATGAAACAAAGCGCAAACAATACGATATGTATGGAAGTGCAGACAATTCTTCAAGTACAACATATTCTGGGAATTGGCAAGGTTATGGTGGGTACTATCAAGGAAATCCTTTTGAAGAATGGTTTAAAGAATCTCAAAATTACAATCGAAAAACTCAATATGATTACGAAACTTCAAACAATAACTACGAAGAACCTACAAAAGCAAAAGCCTTTGGAAAACTTTTATCAAGTTTGGTGAGTATTTTTCTGGGATTCTTTTTACTTAGATTTTCATTTATTTTGCTACCAATAGGCCCGATCCTTTGTATAATGGCTATTACAAATGGGTTTTCTGGAGCTTTTAGAGCCGTCAAATTTATTTTGACGCCTAAAAAGTAGCAAATAAACTAAATAAGAACTAGCGTTCGCGGAAGATAATTCTTCCTCTGTTTAGGTCGTAAGGAGAAAGAGCAACTTTTACGCTGTCTCCTGGAACAATTCTGATGTAGTGTTTACGCATTTTTCCTGATAAGTGAGCAAGAATAATGTGTTTGTTTTGTAGTTCAACTCTGAACATTGTGTTTGGTAAGGCTTCTCTAACAATGCCTTCAACTTCAATAGCTTCTTCTTTAGCCACGATTCCTCCAAAAAAATATAGTAAAAAATGCAAATTTTGTTTGCTTTTTTTCTATTTCATATTTATAATTTTATGAGTAAGTGTAACCTTTGTCAACATGGGAGATTGATTTATGGAAAAAGATTTTACAACAAAGATGAAAGAAATTTTAATTGAAATGAAAAAAGATATTGTTTCACAGCTTATGGCAACAAGTTCTGATTTTAATGATGTAGTTGAAGGAATGGAAGTTAAAGATGAAATAGATATTGCTTCTGACGGAATTGATAGAAGTATGCTCGCTACGCTAGGAACAAAAGATTTAAATCGATTAAAGTTGATTGATTCTGCACTTTCAAGAATTGAACAAGGAAAATATGGACTTTGTATGAAATGTGGTAAAAAAATCCCACAAGCAAGACTTGAAGCAATTCCTTATGCTTTAATGTGTATTGAATGTAAATCTGCTGACGAACGAAGAAATCGCTAATATGTTTAATTAAATTTCAATCTTTTGAGAATGCCATTTTCCGTTGGAAAAATACTGAGTTTCACAATATCCTGCGGAAATGGCATTTTTTATTGCAAATTCATATCCTGTGTCGATATGGTCAAAATTGTGTGCATCAGAATTTATTGTAATTGGAATATCAAATTTACAAAGAAGTTTTAAAAATTCTAAAGATGGATAAGTATCATTTAGTGAACCTCGCGCAATTCCACCATAATTGATTTCTACGATTTTTCCACTTTGTGCAATTGTTTTTGCAGTTGTCTTTAATTCATTTTTGTACCAATCATCATTTTCGTCAAAGAATTTTAATGTTCCGTTTCGTTTTCGTAAAATATCTAAGTGACCGATTACATCAAAGTTTGCAGAACTTACCATTTCTCGAACTATGGCAAAATATGATTGGCTTGCTTTTTTTCCGTCTCCATCGAAGAGAAGTTTTATCCCTTGTTCAACTTCTTCTGTAAAACTATCGATAGAAAAACAATTTACAGGAATATCAGAATCTTCTTGTGGAAATCCTTTTTTTTCGGGGCAATCTAAATTTACAACAAAATGAACAGAACCGATTATGTAGTCTGGATTAAATTGTTTGTAATGTTCTTTGTCTGGTGTTGAAACTAAAGGAATATAGTCTGCTTCAAAACCACGGTAAATTTCAATTTTATCCTTGTAAACTGATTTTAGCCTTTCAATTTCGTTTATGTATTCATTGTATCTTTCTGGATTTAAATGCCAAGATGATTTATACGGATATGTTGTGTGTGAAGAAAATCCAAAAATATCAAATTTTTTTTCAATTGCAGATTGTATCATTTTTTCAGGAGATGATTTTCCATCGCAAAAAAAAGTATGAGAATGAAAATTTGATTTAATCATTTTGCCAATCCTCTTTTTGATGTTTAGCTTCTTTAATAAATCTTGTAAATAAGGCTATAAACTTAGAAATTGAATTTACAACTTCTGTTGTTAGTTCTTCTTTTGAGTACTTTTCCATTTGATAGGCCGTGCTATACAAACTTTTTGCAGAAATTGTACTTGAACTTCCTTTTAGGGTATGGGCAATTTTTGCGAGTTCTTCAAAATTATTGTGATACAATGCATCTTTTGCTTGCATAAGCAAAATTCTAGTTTGCGCAATATATTCATCAATGAGTTTTTGGGCAAGACTAATATCGTTAGAAACTGTATCTAGAAAATCAATTTTATCCCAAAGTTCATTTACTGAATTATCAGAAAATTCAATATTTTCAACAAAAGAATATTTTTTTCGTCTATGATTTTCTGTTGCAGAAATATTTATTACAGAACTCCATTTATTTATCATATTTTGAATATCTTGTTTTTTGAATGGTTTGACTAAAATATCATTCATTCCTGCTTTTTGGAATTCTTCAAAATCCTGAGTGTCTGTATTTGCTGTACATGCAATTATTATTCCGTCGTAAGCTAATTTTCGAATTTCTTTTGTTGCTTCAATTCCGTTTATTATTGGCATTTGAATATCCATAAAAATTATATCAACATCATGATTTGCTTGTATAATATCTAAGGCTTCTTTTCCATTTTCTGCTTCTAAAACTTCGGAATTAAATTGTTTCAAAAAAGTGGTTAAAAGCTTTCGATTTACAGGATGGTCTTCTGCTGCCAAAATTTTGATTTTCTTTGTGTTTTCAAAATCTTCGTTTTGTACTACTTCTAAATCTACAACTTCATCTTGTTTTTTTGTTATAAGTTCAACTAGATTATTCATCTTTACTGGTTTGTACAAATATCCGTTAAACCAACCAAGTATTTTCATTTTTGCTTCTTTATCAGTATAACCTTCTGGAATTAAAAGAAACAATTTTGATGAATTTATTTTTTTATTATTGTTTATTTCAGAGGCTAAACGCCAGCCATCCATAATTGGCATTTGCATATCGATAAAAACCATATCAAATGCTTTGTTACTTTCTGCAGCCAAAGTTAATTGTTCAAGGGCGGAATATCCAGAACTGGCAATTTCAATATTACTAAACCCTAAAAAATTTAATTTGGATTTAAAGTTATTGATAGATTCTTTATAGTCATCAACTATAAGAATTTTTACGTTTTTATTTGTGATACAACTTGAATCGATAACAAATAAATCATTAAAATCTGATAAAACTGTTTTTTCTGGAATTTTGTAAGGAATTTCAATCGAAAAAGTTGTTCCGTTAAAAGAATTTGTTTCAACCTTGATAGTTCCGTTTAATAATTCGGTTAGTTTTTTACAAATTGCTAAACCTAAACCTGTTCCACCATAATTACGAGTTGTGGATTTATCAACTTGGTAATATTCAGTAAAAATCTTGTCTTGTTTTTCTTTAGGAATTCCAATTCCTGTATCTTCAACTTGAAAAAGTAAAATTTGTTTTTCTGCATCAAAATCAACAATGAATTTTACATGGCCTTCTTTTGTAAATTTTACTGCATTTTTTATTAAATTTACAATAATTTGTTGAATTCGTGTTGGGTCGCTAATTACAACTTGTGGAATGTTATAATTTATTTGAGAAATAAGTTCAATTTTTTTGTTAGTTGCTTCGATACAAACTAAATCCGTTATTTGTTCAAAAAATTTAGTTGTTGCAAATGCTCTGTGTTCAATTTCAAATTTTCCAGATTGAATTTTTGAAAAATCTAAAACATCATTAGCAAGGGTTAATAAAACATCAGCACTAAATTGAAGCTGTCGTAAATATTCAGTTTGCTCTTTATCAAGATTTGTTTCTTTTAACAGTTCTAAAGTTCCTATAATTGTTTGAACTGGTGTTCTAATTTCATGTACAGCAGTTGCTAAGAATTGTGTTCTAGAATCTTTACCTTCGAAACTCATTGATTTACATTGTGTCCTTTGATCGTAAAACTTCGATTGCTTTTTGTAATAAAACTTCTGATTTTAGAGGTTTTACAAGATAAGTTTTTGCTCCTAAACTTAATGCTTGCATAACGGATTCTCTGCTTTTTTCACTTGAATAAACAATTGTTGGTGAAAAATAATTTTTGTTTTGCAAAATTTTTAGAACATCAAATCCAGAAAGCCCCGGAAGATTTGTGTCCAAAATGATTAGATCGTATTCGATTTTATTGGTTGAAGTTAAAAAGTCAGAACCATTTGCAAAACTTGAAATTTGTGCGTTTATTCCTGCAAAAGTATGTTCCAACATTGTTCTTGTTACATTATCATCTTCAACAATTGCAATTGTTGAAGATAATGCTGAAGATGATTCGTCTTCTTCTCCACTAACTTCATAATGGAATTGAGGTTGAACAACGCCAACATCAAAATCATCCGTATAATTTAATACTTTATCTGTAATCAAATCTGCAATATCTGTAGTTTCTGTTTTATCAACGATAGAATTTAAAATTATCGGTAAAGCTGTTGCAACTTGAATTCCTGCGTATTGTGGATGGCCTGCAACTAATTCTTTTGTAAAAGAATCTAATGTAATGATTTTTAGGTTTTTAGGCTGAATTCGTGAATCTGCCAAGATATTATCAAGTAATAACTCAAGATTTGAACCATCAACAAAGGATAAAGTTAAATCAGACATCATCAATACAACTTTTGGTGTTGTTATGTGAGCTAAATCAATAACCTCAGTTAAGTGATATTTTAGAATTGCAAGTTTTTCGCGATTCAATCCATCGGCAATTTCAATAAAAATAATATTATTATTTACATGCATTTCCATAATGCATGGTGTTGTATCAAAAGCAAAGTTTGCTAAAAATACTCTTGCGATTGAATTGAAGAAAATATCAAATTTGATTGGTTTATTAAAATATTTGATTACATTGTATTGAGAAAGAGATGTAACTTGTTCTCTTTCCATTGTAGGCCCTGTAATAATTATAGGAATTTTACTAGCATTAGGGTCATCACGCTTTTTGGAAAGAAAATCAAAAAAATCTTTATGCGTTTCTTCGATGTCGATTATAATTAAATCCGGAAGGGCAGAAAGCATTTTAGGAAAAGCATCCTTTTTGATTTCTGCAAATCCAACCTTGATTTTTTCTGTATTCAATTTATCTTTTAGAAATCCACTATAAAGTGGTGGAGCATCAATAATCAACACCTGTTTCATGCAATATATTGTACTTCATAATATGAAAATTTACAAGCAAAGAATTTTACTAAAAGATTTTTGTTTTCATTTTGAAATTTCGATATGGTTTGACAGTATATCTTTACTGATATAAAATGGTTGTGAAAGTTTGCCTAGCAAATTTGTTATCAATTTATTTAAGGTGAATATATGCAATGGTTTGAAAATGAAAACTTTTGGCTAAATTATGGACCAATTATGTTTGAGCCTCAACGCTGGGCAGAAGCTCCAAATGTGGCAGAAGCAATTTGTAATATCGCAGGATTATCCTCTGGAAGTTCAATTATGGATGCAGGATGTGGACCTGGACGAGTTAGTGTTGAACTTGCACTAAAAGGCTTGGATGTTACTGGAGTTGATATAATTCAACCATTTTTAGATGCTGCAAAAGAAACTGCTGATGATGAAGAAGTTAATATCAATTTGGTAAATGCAGATTTGCGCTATTATGATTCTGAAAAAAAATTTGATGCAATTGTTAATCTTTATACTTCTTTTGGATATTGTGAAAGTATTGAAGAAGATATGCAAATTCTAAAAAAAATTTATGCAAATTTAAAAGATGACGGTTGGTTCATTATGGAATCAACTTCTAGAGAAATTGCTGTAAAATATTTTACAGAAGGGGAATGGTTTAAAAGAGCCGGAAAAACAGTTTTAACAGAATTTACTGTAGAAGGCGCCTGGGAAGGTTTGCGTTCAAAATGGATTTTAATTGACGATAAAACCAACGAACGAATGGAACATGTTTTTGTTCAGCGACTATATTCCGCCATAGAACTAAAACGAATGCTCCTTGCCATCGGATTTAAAACCTGCGAAATCTACGGCGACTTTGAATTTTCGCCCTACAACGAAAAAGCCAGAACAATGGTGCTTGTGTGTAGAAAGTAGGGGTTTTCTTCACAAGGAATGTGCGAAAAAACATAGAGGATTATTTTATAAAAATAATTTCTAATAAAAACAAAAGACCGAATTTTTGCGACTAGCGAAGCGTCAAGCAGAAATTCGGTCTTTTGTTATTGTTACTATATTTTATTTAACTATGGTAAATGTTTTTTAGTACATTCCGCCCATGTCGCCCATTCCACCGGCTGGCATAGCTGGCATTGGGTTCTTTTCTGGGATGTCTGTGATTGCACATTCTGTTGTGAGCAATAAACTTGCTACAGATGCTGCGTTTTGTAAAGCTGAACGAGTAACTTTAGCTGGGTCGATAATTCCTGCTTCCATCATATCTTTCCATTCCATTGCGTAAGCGTCAAATCCGATACCTTTTTTAGAATTTTTAGCTTTATCTGCAACGATAGCACCGTCGATACCTGCATTTTCTGCAATTTGGCGGATAGGTTCTTCAAGAGCGCGTTTAACGATTTTGAAACCAACTTTTTCGTCGTCTGTAAGGTCAACTTCTGACTTGTCTAAAGCTAAAGAAGCTTGAATTAAAGCAAGACCACCACCACAAACGATACCTTCTTCAAGAGCAGCACGAGTTGCAGCCAAAGTATCTTCTACGCGATGTTTCTTTTCTTTCATTTCTGTTTCTGTAACAGCACCAATGTTGATAACTGCAACACCACCAGAAAGTTTTGCAAGTCTTTCTTTTAATTTATCTTTGTCGTAATCTGATGTAGCTGCATCAATTTGTGTTTTGATTTCTGCAACTCTATCTTTGATTGCTTTTGCGTTTCCTGCACCGTCAACGATAGTTGTGTTGTCTTTGTCAATTTTTACAGATTTTGCTGTTCCAAGTTGAGCAAGTTCAGTTGTTTCAAGTTTCAATCCTAAATCTTCTGTGATAACTTGTCCACCTGTAAGAATAGCAATATCTTCAAGCATTGCTTTTCTTCTATCACCAAATCCTGGAGCTTTTACAGCCACAGTTTTTAATGTTCCACGAAGGTTGTTTACGATAAGTGTTGCAAGAGCTTCTCCGTCCATATCTTCACAGATGATAACTAAAGCTTTTCCTGTTTGAGCAACTTTTTCCAACAATGGAAGCATATCTTTCATGTTAGAGATTTTTTTATCGTGAATAAGAATGAAAGGATTATCATAACTTGCTTCCATTCTGTCTCTGTCTGTTACAAAGTATGATGAGATGTAACCTCTGTCAAATTGCATACCTTCAACAAAGTCAGTTGTTGTTTCCATTGTTTTTGATTCTTCAACAGTGATAACACCATCTTTACCAACTTTTTCGATTGCACTTGCCAAAATTCCACCGATTTCAGGGTCGTTATTTGCAGAAACTGTAGCAACATGAGAAACATCTTCTGACCCTTTTACTTCTTTTGCGTTCTTTTTGATTTCTTCAACTGCGATTGCAACTGCTTTATCCATTCCGCGTTTTAATTCGATTGGAGTCATTCCTGCTGCAACTGCTTTTAATCCTTCTTTTACCATTGAGTAAGCAAGAACTGTAGCTGTTGTTGTTCCATCTCCGGCAACATCGTTTGTTTTTGAAGCAACTTCTTTTAAAAGTTGAGCACCCATGTTTTCAAATGGATCTTCAAGTTCAATTTCTTTTGCAACTGAAACACCGTCTTTTGTGATTGTAGGTGCACCGAATTTTTTATCCAGCATTACAAGACGACCTTTTGGTCCCAAAGTAACTTTTACAGCCTTTGAAATTTGTTCAACACCAGAAAGCATTTTTTTTCTAGCATCTTCATTAAAAAGCAACTGTTTTGCCATATCTTCTCCTAAAATGATTATTGGCATAAATTATCTAATTTGATAATATTAGCCTTGCGTTAACAAATTTGATGTGTGATAAATTCACACTTTAAAAATACTAATAAAATCAAAAAACGGCAATAGGGAGAACATTTTTTTTATGGATAATACAAAAAAATCGATAATTATTTATTCTGATGGAGCTTGTTCAGGAAATCCTGGTCCTGGAGGATGGGGTTGTGTTCTTCTAATTAAAGATGAAAATTCTGAAAACTTGCAAGAAGTTCAACTTAGTGGTGGTGAAAATCCTACAACAAATAATCGTATGGAATTGTTAGGAGCAATCAGCGCTTTGGAACACATTAAAAAATTGGGATTTTCTGAATGCAAAAGTTTACAAGGTGATTTATTTGAACAAGAAGCAAGTTCTTCTGGTTATCAAATTTCAAAAATTGATTTTTACACAGATAGCCAATATGTAAAAAATGGAATTACAACTTGGATTTCTTCTTGGAAAAAGAATGGCTGGAAAACTTCATCAAAGCAACCTGTAAAAAATCAGGATTTATGGGTAAAACTTGATGGATTAAATGCTGAACTTTCGATAAACTGGTGCTGGGTAAAAGGTCATGCAGGAAATAAATACAATGAAATTTGTGATTCTTTAGCAGTTGAAGAATCACGAAAAGCAAGTTTATAAAAAAAGTGCATCTTAAAGATTTTTCTTCAAGATGCACTAAATTCCAAATATTGAAAAAAGTTTAAATCATATCTTCTTTTGAAGCAATTTCATCGTATTCTTCCAACTGATTGATAAGTGCCATTGGGTCGTCAAAGCGTTTTTCTCGGCGCTTATTGAAAATTTCGTACATAATCGGTGTGATAAATAATGTCATAAAGGCGCCAGACCTTAAACCGCCAACAATTGTAATACAAACCGGTTGCATTGATTCAGCCCCTTCACCTGGGAAGAATGCCATAGGAACCATTCCCATAACAGTTGTTAAAGTTGACATCAAAATTGGTCGTAAACGATTTCGTCCTGCATCAAGACAG
>JAXJWW010000075.1:0-33477 GCA_036307825.1 Treponemataceae bacterium
GCTGTTCGTGCTTCTAAAATGAAATATTTGGACTGGTTTACAGCAAATTGTCCTAATACAAAATTAAAAGCTCACGGAACTGCTGTTGGGCTTCCAAGTGATGACGACATGGGTAACTCTGAAGTTGGTCACAATGCTATTGGTTGTGGTCGCGTTTTTGCTCAGGGTGCAAAACTTGTTGGTGAATCTATTTCTAGCGGAAAAATGTTTACTGACGCTACTTGGCAAAAATTGAGCAAAAATGTAATGGACAAAAATTCTTGCTTACATTTTATCGGTCTTGTTTCTGACGGAAATGTTCACTCTCACATTGACCACTTAAAAGCAATGATTGCTCAGGCTAACAAAGACGGAATCAAAAAACTTCGTGTTCACGCTTTGCTTGACGGTCGTGATGTTGATCCAACTTCTGCTTTGAATTATATTAGCCCACTTGAAGAATATTTGGCTGGTTTTGACGGATGTGATTATCGTATCGCTTCTGGTGGTGGTCGTATGTATATGACTATGGACCGCTACAATGCTGACTGGTCAATGGTTGATCGTGGTTGGAAAGCTCACGTTTTGGGTGAAGGTCGTCAATTTGCAAGTGCTACAGAAGCTATTGAAGTTTACCGCGCTGAAAATGCTGGGCTTCTTGACCAAGATATGCACGAATTTGTTATTGCAGAAAATGGAAAGGCTGTTGGTACAATCGAAGACGGAGACAGCGTAATTTTATTTAACTTCCGTGGGGATCGTGCTTTGGAAATGACAGCTGCTTTTGAAACTCCTGCTAATGCTGACTTCCCATATTTTGATAGAAAACGCGTTCCTGCTGTTGAATATGCTGGAATGATGGAATATGATGGAGACGCTCACGTTCCTGCTCAATATTTGGTAAATCCACCTTCAATTGACAGAACAATGGGTGAATATTTGACAAAATCTGGGGTTCGTATTTTGGCTATTTCTGAAACTCAAAAATACGGACACGTTACATACTTCTTTAATGGAAACAAACAAGGTAAATTCGACGAAAAACTTGAAGACTACGTTGAAGTTCCAAGTGATGTTGTACCATTCGAACAACGCCCATGGATGAAATGTGCTGAAATCACAGACAAAGTTATTGAAGCAATTAAATCTGGAAAATATGACCACATCCGTTTGAATTATCCAAATGGTGATATGGTTGGACACACTGGTGTTTTCAACGCTGTAGTTTGTTCTATGGAAGGAATGGACTTGCAACTTGGTCGCTTAAAGGCAGCAGTTGAAGAAGCTGGTGGTATCCTTTGTTTAACAGCAGACCACGGAAACTCTGACGATATGTATGAACACGCAAAAGACGGCAGCGTTAAAAAAGGTGGCGACGGCGAACCAAAAGCAAAAACATCCCACAGCTTAAACCCAGTTCCTGGAATTATCTACGACCCAGAATACAAAGGCGAATACGATACAGAAAAATTAAACGAAGGCTTGGGAATTAGTAGCTGGCCATCAACATTGATGAACTTGATGGGATTTGTTCCACCAAGTGATTATGATAAGTCGATTATTAATATGAAATAGGCTTAGAAAAGATAGTCACACGGATTTTGAGGTTACGATATAAGTAATCTCAAAAAAACGGCTGAGTCAAGGCTTTAAGATGAGCGGCAGCGAACGTGCCTTGACCAGACGTATTTAAGATTGCTACGCAATTCCAGTAAGTGAGATAAGCGCCTTCTCCAAAATGGGGAAGGTATTTTTTTGTGTTATAAGTTTTTTTTACTCTAAATTGGAATTTTGTGCTATAATCAGATAACAAAAATTAAGGATAAAATATGGCTGTTAAAAAATCACAACTTTACAGTTCTCTTTGGGCAAGTTGCGACAAACTTCGTGGTGGCATGGATGCTTCTCAATATAAAGATTATATTCTAACACTTTTATTTGTAAAGTATGTTTCTGACAAATATAAAGATGATCCCTATGGAGCAATTGCAATTCCAGAGGGAGCAAGTTTTGAAGATTTAGTTAATTTAAAAGGCGACAAAAATATTGGTGAAAAAATTGATATTCTTATTGCAAAACTCGCAGAGGCAAACAATCTTACAGGCATAATAAATAATGCACATTTTAACGATGAGGCAAAAATTGGAAAAGGCGAAGAAATGATAGATAAGCTAACAGGGCTTATTTCTATTTTTCAGCGCCCAGAACTTGATTTTAAAAACAATAAAGCAGAAGATGACGATCTTATTGGCGATGCTTACGAATACCTTATGCGAAATTTTGCAACTGCCAGTGGAAAAAGTAAAGGTCAATTTTATACCCCAGCAGAAGTGAGTCGTATTCTTGCAAAAGTAATTGATATTTCAAAGTGTAAGGATAAAAATGCTACGATTTATGATCCCGCTTGTGGTTCAGGTTCTCTTTTAGTTCGAGCCGCAAATGAAGCTCCATTTTCTCTTGCAATTTATGGACAAGAAAAAGATATTTCTACAGCTGGTCTTGCAAAAATGAATCTTGTGCTTCATAACAAAGCCTCAGGAGAAATTCATTCAGATAATACTTTTTCAGATCCATGGTACAAAGATGATAACGATGAAACAAAACTAAGAAAATTTGATTATATTGTAGCAAATCCTCCATTTAGTATGAAAAACTGGATGGACGGATTAAAACCTTATGGTCGTTTTGATGATTTTGACGAAATGCCACCAGAAAAAAATGGTGATTATGCATGGTTATTGCATATTATAAAATCTATGAAAAATCAAACAGGAAAAGCGGCTGTTATTCTTCCTCATGGAGTTTTGTTTAGGGGCAATGCAGAAGAAACTATTAGAAAAAATATTATTAATCGTCATTTAATAAAAGGAATAATTGGTCTTCCTGCAAACCTTTTTTATGGAACAGGGATTCCTGCCTGTATCATAGTTCTTGATAAAGAAAATACAGAAAATCGTACAGGTATTTTTATGATAGATACAAGTCATGGTTTTATAAAAGATGGTGATAAAAACAGACTTCGGGAGCAAGATATTTACAAAATTGTAACGACTTTTAATTCTATGACAGAGGTGTCAGGATTTAGTCGTTTTGTTCCTTTTGATGAAATTATTAACAAGAATTCATATAATTTAAACATTCCTCGTTATATTGATTCTACAGAAAAAGAAGATTTGCAAAGTATTGAAGCGCATTTATATGGAGGAATCCCTCAAGATGATATAGATAATATTCCACACTTTTGGAATGTGTTTCCAAATCTAAAAAATCAAATCTTTGGAGAATATTCAAAAGGCTTTTACAAATTACTTATTCAAAAAGATGATGTTCACAAAACAATCTGTGAAAATGCAGAATTTCTAGAATATAACAAAAAGGTAAACAAGGCTTTCGAAGAATGGAAAACTTTTGCAAATCCAATTCTTACAGCATTAAAGCTGACAGATTCAAACAAAGAAATCATCTTAAAGCTTTCGGAAGAAATCCTTGAAAAATTCTCGAAACTTGAACTTCTTGATAAATACGATGTTTATCAAGTGTTGCTTGCATATTGGAATGAAACAATGAATGATGATATTCTTCTTATTATTCAGGATGAACTTGGCTACAATCTTGCAAGAATTACAGATGATATAAAAGAAGAACCAAAGGAAATCAAAAAGGCAAAAAAAGATTCTGCAAAAGAAAAAAAGCCTAAAGAACCAAAAATAATTGGTTGGGAAGGTCGTTTAATTCCAAAGCAAATTGTACTTGATGCATTTTTTGCGTTGGAACAAAAAGAAATTGAAAAAGCAGAAGAAAAATTAAGCCAGATAGAAAGTGAGTTTGAAGAATTTATTGAAAACAATTCTGATGAAAACGGATATTTTACAGACTATATGGGCGACGATGAAAAAATCGATTCAAAGAAAATCACGTCCCGTGTAAAACTTTTGACTAAAGAAAAGAAAACTCAAAATGAAGAGTATAAAATCTTAAATAATTATGTTGATTATGAATCTTCTATAAAATCTCAAAAGAAACATATTACAGAATTAAAGAAAGTTTTAGATGATAATTGTCGCAATCGATATGAAACATTTACAGATGCAGAAATAAAAGATTTACTTGTAAATCGTAAATGGTACAAAGCTATTGATGATGGAATCCAAAATCTTTATATCACAGTTGCAAATCATCTTACAAAACGAATTGTGGAACTTTATGAACGCTACGAAAATACATTATCGGAATTAACCTCAAAACTTGCAGAAGAAGAAAAAGAAGTAGCAGCTCATCTTGAAGCAATGGGATTTAAGTTGTAGGAGCAGAAGATGAAACAGACAGAAATTGGCTTGATTCCTGATGATTGGGAAGTGAAAACACTTGAAGAAATATGTATACCTAAAGGTATTGTAAGGGGACCTTTTGGGGGAGCATTAAAGAAGAGTGTTTTTGTATCAAAAGGATACAAAGTTTATGAACAACGTAACGCAATTTATAAAAATATAACAGATGGTAACTATTATATAAATGAATCTAAATACAATGAGATGATTCGATTCTCAGTGACAAGGGGAGATTTTATTATTAGTTGCTCTGGAACTATAGGAAGAATTTTTAGGATCCCGAATAATTACTATAAAGGAATTATAAATCAAGCTTTGCTAAAATTAACAATAAATGAAGATATTATTGATCCGTCTTATTTCTGTGCGTATTTCGATAGTGACTGTTATCAACAAAAAATTATTGATGACACTCAGGGTGGAGCAATGAAAAATCTTGTTGGAATGGAAAAATTCCGAAAGACATGTTTTCCACTTCCCCCTCTCCCAGAACAACAACGAATCGCAAAAGCCCTTTCTGATGTAGATGCGCTTATTTTAACAACAGAAAAACTGCTCCAAAAGAAAAAGAACATCAAACAAGGTACAATGCAGGAACTTCTGACCGGCAAAAAACGCCTCCCAGGTTTTGCAAAATCAACAAACTACAAACAAAGCGAACTCGGATTGATTCCCGAGGATTGGGAAGTGAAAAGTTTTGGGGAACTGTTTGATATGAAAGCTGGAGGAGATGTTGATAAAGAACATTTTTCTTATTTTAAATCAAGTATATACAAATATAAGATTTTCTCGAACGGATTAGAAAATGAAGGAATCTATGGTTATACAGATTTACCAAAATACAAGGGAAATGCAATTACAATAACAGGACGTGGAACTGTAGGAATTGCAATGTTTAGAGAAGAAGACTTTGATGCTGTTATAAGACTTTTAGTTTTAAATAGTAAGAATGATAATTTAACGAATAATTCTTATATAACCGAAGAGATTAATTCATGTATTTCATTTCCCAATGAAAGTACGGGAGTTCCTCAACTTACAGTTCCTCAGATTCGAGATATTGTAATTGTACTTCCATCAAAAGAAGAACAAACTGCCATTGCCAATGTTCTTTCCAGCATGGACAAAGAAATAGAAACCTTAAACACAAAACTAGAAAAATACCGTAACTTCAAAACCGCCATGATGCAGCAACTGCTCACAGGGAAGATTAGGTTGAAGTAGGAAACTATAAAATGAATGATATAATTCAAATAATGACAAAAAATAATTATTCAAAAGAAGTAGGACTAGTAATTAAAAAACTTTTTAGTATTATGCTATTACAAGAAATGAGAGGTTTTTGTCATGCATCTGCCTCAGTTTTATATGTTTGCTTATGTGAATTAGGTTTACAGCCAAAATTAGTAATTGGCGAAGCAAACATTGAAAACAAATATTTTGATCATTCATGGGTTGTTTTAGATGGTAAAATAATTGATTTGGCTATAGCTTTACCTCTTGATTACAGTGATGAAGTTGGACCAGTAATCTTAAATGAAGATTTATATACAAATAAGACAACGATTGTTGAATATGATAATAATTCTGGACAAGATTTATGTGAAGATACAAAAATGATTATTGCAACAAATTTTACTGAATATATGAATAATGCTCCTTATAAACAAGGATTATGGTCTTTTGTTAAACTTGTATTAAATAAGGAAATTGATATAAAAGAATTGCAGCAAAAATATAAGAATACAAAAAGATATTCTCCTATGAACACTTGATCTTGCTACTAAAACATTTACGTTTAATAACATTAATTTAGAAAACAATAACATATTATAATATATTGATAACAAATACGTATTATTTGATAACATATTATTGACTTTTAATAATATATGGTATATTATATTATTTAGAAGGAAAATAATATGTATACAGAGATACTGAAAATTATTGAAGGTGGATTAATCGGTGATCGCGAAAAGGTATATAACTATGCGAAAACGTTATCTGATAATCTGATTGACTCTGGTGATAAAGAATTAGGAAATAAAATTTATAAAACATTAAATAACAAAAAAAGCAGTCTTGCAACTTTAGATTCTCTTTCTTCAAAACCTGTTGATTGTGAGAGTCGAATGGAAATTGTTGATGTAAGTTCTCCTATAATTGATCAAAAAAAAATATTATTAAATGAAACTGTAGAAAACGAATTAAATAATTTTATAAATGTTTATTCAAAACGAGATGAAATATTAGCGGCTGGAATTAATACACCTAGAACACTTCTATTATATGGTCCTCCCGGCTGTGGTAAAACTACAATAGCAAATTATATTGCGATGAAAACGAAACTTCCTCTTGTTACTGCAAGATTAGACGGATTAATTTCTTCTCTTTTGGGAAGTACTGCAAAAAATATTAGAAAAATTTTTGATTATGCTTCTAAACAAGAATGTGTTTTATTCTTAGATGAGTTTGACGTTATTGCAAAAGTTAGAGATGATAAGAATGAGATGGGTGAATTAAAAAGAGTTGTAAATAGTTTACTTCAGAATATCGATATGTTTAGTCCTGATAGTATTATTATCGCTGCTACAAATCATCATGAATTACTAGATCCTGCTGTTTGGAGACGTTTTAATAAAGTATTATTAATTGATAAACCTACAGTACCTGAAATACAAAAGTTTCTGAAAATATTACTTGAAAAAAATTCTAGCGAAATTATTAATAATGAAAAGAAAATATCTGTTTTATCAGAAGCTTTTATAGATTTAAGTTATTCAGATATAAAAACAATTATTACAAATTGTATAATGAATTCAATCATTAACAATAAAAAGGTAGTCGACATATTAGATATATACAAAGAAATCTATTTATTCCGTTATCATTCTATTTCAGATGAAGATATATTCATCAAATATTTATTACAAAACAATATGACTCATCGTGAGTTGCAAAATTTTGGGTTCCCATTAAGAAAGATTCAAGCTATTTCAAAACAAATAAGAGGAGATGAAAATGGAACGGTTACCAATTAAGTTTTTCTCAAAAAGAGATGAAGATAACTGGCGTGTAGAAGGTGGAGGGAATAATGATCTTCCGTCTTTTGTTCTGAAGAATGAGGAATTAATACAAAGAGCTAAATATCTTAATTATGAATTTGAAACAGTTATTAATAATATTGAATGGACTGAAAGAAATAATGTTCCTGCTGTGTTAGAGGCAAAAATTAATCAAGATGCTCTTGCAAAAAGTCACAGAGGAAGAATTAATACTTTATTTTCAGGTGAGGGAAAAAATAATATTATTGGTTTATCAAATGAAAAAACTATTAGAGTTATGATTTCCAATCAAAAAACTGTGTCTGAAATAAAAAAACGTTTCTCACAGCCATATGAATATGCTTATGAAATATCATGTATTGAAGAGATAAACAAATTCAATCCAACAATTATTCAAAGTAATGAATCAGAGGATTATAAAGTTAAATTAATAAATTTCCAGGATTTTGCATTGAATAATGCTCTGATGAACCGTTTCGAATTATACTTAAAGCAAAATAAAATTAAATACCAAAAGACGAGATATTCAAGTGATTTAGAAATTATAAAAATGATAAATACATCTCCTGTTACTATAGATGCACTTCTTAAATCTGAGGTGTTTGATTTAACAGAAGAGATTATTCCAATGCCAAAAATGTATCTGGAATTAGACAGTCTAGAAACAGAGGTTACATTTCAAGTTCAATCTCCTAATCCCTATGAATCATATTCTATTGTTGGAATATTGGATACTGGTATTGAAAAGAATAAGTATTTATCGGATTGGATTGTTGGTAAAGAATCACACTATCCTGATAATGTAATTACACCATCGCATGGAACTAAAGTTGCAAGTATTATTACATATGGAGATATATTACAAGGAGAAGAGGTTGTTGGTAATAAACATGTAAAAGTTTTTGATGCGACTGTATTTCCTGACACAAATAAAGAGACTATTGATGAAGATGATTTAATTAGAAATATTCAAGAAATTGTAAGAAATAACTGCAAAGAAATTAAAATCTGGAATTTATCAATTAGTATTATTAGGGAGATAGATCCAGAAAAATTTTCAGATTTTGCTATTGCATTAGATAGTTTACAGGATGAGTGTAATATATTGATTTGTAAATCAGCTGGAAATTGTAGAAATTTTGCCATTGGTGATCCTATAGGCCACCTTCATGAAGGAGCTGACTCTGTTAGGTCATTAGTGGTAGGTTCTATAGCATATTCTTCAGATAATGGTGATATAGCAAAAAAGAATAATCCTTCTCCATTTTCGAGAATTGGTCCAGGACCTGCATATATTGTAAAACCAGACTTAGTTCATTTTGGTGGAAATGCAAGTTTAGATTCAAGCGGTAATATTAAAGAAACCGGTAATCTAACAATTGGTATGGGAGCCAAAACTATATATTCTTCGGGGACAAGTTTTTCTACTCCTAGAATTGCGGCTTTAGCAGCTGAATTAACAAATGATATTAAAGAGGATTTTGATCCATTGCTAATTAAAGCTTTAATTTTACATTCTTGCAATTATCCTGCAGAAATAAATATGCCAATTAATGAACGAACTAAATATACAGGTTATGGAAAGCCGGCTACTGTCAATCAAATCTTGTATAATTCGCCAAATGAAGTTACTTTGATTTTAAGAGATACTTTAGCTAAAGGTCAATGTATAGATATTAAAGATTTTCCAATGCCAGATTGTCTAATAAAAAACGGATACTATACTGGTCAAATAGTTGCAACATTAGTTTATGATTCAATTCTAGAACCCTCTCAAGGATTTGAATATTGTCAATCAAATATGAATCTGAAATTTGGTTCTTATGATGAAAAGAAAAAAAGAGATACTACACAAAGATCTATTCTTAATCCAGTCGGCAAAGATGGAACAAAAAATGTATTACTTGAATCATTTTATAGTAAACGTAAGCAAGCCTCAAATTTAGACAGTGATTTTGCTTTAAAAGAAAGATTGTTAATTCAATATGGAGATAAATATTATCCTGTTAAGAAATATGCAGTAGATTTGTCTGAAGTAACAGATACTAATCGAGAAAAGTATTTGACAGCAGATAAACACTGGTTTTTGCGTCTAGATGGTGTATATAGAAATTTTTCTGAATTAAAAGCAATTAGCAATAATTATGAATTAAATCAGGAATTTTGTCTAATTATTACTTTAAGAGACCCAGAGGGAAACGCTGAGGTATATAATGGAGTAACTCAAAAATTAGATGAATATAACTTTTGGCATAGTAACATAAAAGTTGATACGAATATTGTTGTTGAAGTGTAATTGCATTAAAAATGGAATAACATTATGGGCTATAAAATTTTCGTTTCCTACAAATACGTTGATGACAGTATATATCCTCTTTCAAATTCATTGAGTATACTATCTTTTAATAGAAGTACTGTTCGGGATTATGTGGATAAAGTTGAATCATATTTTGAACATACAGATAATCAGTACAAAGGTGAATCTGATAATATAGGACAGAATATAGCTGATAAGATAAAAAAAATCATTTAGTTACTTTATCAAAATATAATCTAGATTTTGATTTAAAAAGAAGAATTGCAAAAATCCTTTCTGATATGGATAATGAAATAGATTTGTTAAACATAAAACTGGAAAAATATCGCAATTTAAAAACCGCCATGATGCAGCAACTTTTGACTGGGAAGATTAGGTTGATAGGGGAAAGAGATGAAAATAAAAGAAGCATTGTATAGAGATAGTCTTATCTCTTTGGCTAATTACAACGAAGAAATGAAAGGTTCTTTGTATTGCCCTTGTTGTAGAATACCCATTACGTATGTAGCAAAACATCTACGAAGGTTGCAAAATATTGAAATAGAAGTTTCTCCATATTTTCGAGTTTCCAAGAACCCCCATTTAAGTTCTTGTAAATATTTAGTAAAAAACAGAATAAATGAAATTTATAGAAACATTAAGGAACAGGATGAACAATATGACTTCATTGAAAAGCAAGATGATAATCAGTTTCGTTTTCAGTTAAGAATTATTACGGATGAAAAATTTCCAACAAAAAGTAAGTCTCCAAAAAATTATGGGAATAAAAAATCGATAGATGAATTTCATAGAAAGCAACAAAAAGCATTTCTAAAAACTGTAAAGGATATAATTTCATTAAGAGATTCTATTGAAGCTGATGAAGAAAAAGATTTGAAAGGAATGTTTCAATTAACTTACTATAATAGGAACAAAAAAAATTATGAAAATATTTCTTGGAATCATTTCTATTTTTGTGATGATGCAGAATCATATAGATGTATGTACTCATATATTGAAAATCATAGGCCATCTCATCCATTTTGTGTTGCTGGGCAGATTAAGCGAATTGTACAAAGGGAAAAGTTTAAACAAATTATTCTAAAATCTCACAGAAAAAATGATAGAGATCTTATATCAATTATTTTTTCTACAAAAAGTGATTCGGTTATTGAAAAATTAAACGAAAAACAAAACATTGTAGTGTATGCACAAGGATTCAAAATTTATAAAAACGAAAAAAAAACTGATAATTATAAAAACTTCTATTGCAACATAGAAGCATGGATAAATGTTCCTGAGCAAATTGTATTAATTCTTTGATGAAAAAATGTGAAAAATAACCCAGAAATATTAGGAAAAATGTGATTTTTAATTAAAAAAATACTGGAAAAATGTGATATGTAGGTCTATAATAATAATATGCTTAAGCGAAAAGTTGATGATTATTTGATTCAGTGGAAAAACAATCCGGATAGACTTCCTCTTGTAATAAAAGGAGCTAGACAAATTGGAAAAACTTTTTCTGTAAGGAATTTCGCAAAAAATTACAAGAATTATATCGAAATTAATTTTATTACAGATCCGCAGTTTAAAACAATTTTTAAAAATGGGTATTCACCGGAATCTATAATAAAGGAAATCACTCTTTTAAAGCCGGAATGGGAATTTATTCCAAATGAAACTTTGATTCTTTTTGATGAGATTCAAGTTTTTCCTGACTGTACTACGTGCCTTAAGTTTTTTAAGCTTGACGGAAAATATGATGTAATCTGTTCTGGTTCACTTTTGGGCATCAATTACAATCAAATTACTTCTGTTAGTGTAGGTTATAAAACTGATTATGAAATGTATTCCCTTGATTTTGAAGAATTTCTGTGGGCAAAAGGTTATAAGCAGGAGCAGATAGACGGTATTTTGGAACACATGATAAATCAAACTCCGTTTAGCGAACTAGAATATAAAGTTTGGATGGATAATTTTATGGAATATGTAACTCTTGGTGGAATGCCACGGGTTGTCGATATGTTCATTACCAATAAAAATTATTCAGGCACATTGCAAGAGCAGCGACAAATTTTGAAATCTTATGAAGATGATATTACAAAATACGCTTTTGGACTTGATAAGGCAAAACTCAAGAATGTTTATAATCATATTTCGGTTTTTCTTGCAAAAGAAAACAAGCGCTACCAAATTACAAAAGTAGCTCCAGGTGCAAGAAATCGAGAATATGTTGGAACAATAGACTGGCTTAATGATGCAGGTATAATAAATATCTGTTATTGTCTTGAAAATACTGAGCTTCCTTTGAAAGGAAACTATAAACCTAATGATTATAAGATTTACTGGCGTGATACAGGTCTTTTAATTGCTTCTCTCGATGAAGAGGCACAGATTGATTTTAGGCAGAATAAAAACTTTAATACCTATAAAGGGGCGATTTATGAAAATATAATTGCCGATGCTTTTGTAAAACAGGGATATGATCTTTATTATTACAAGAATGAAAAATCAACTTTGGAAATGGATTTTTTTGTAAGAGATATGAGGAGTTTGATTCCTGTTGAAGTTAAGGCAAGTGACAATGCTACAAAATCACTTTGCAATCTGATTGAAAAAGATAAATATGGTGATATTCATTATGGAATAAAACTTTGCAAAAAAAACATAGGATTTAATGGAAAGTTTTACACATTCCCATATTTTTGTTGTTTTATGCTAAAAAAATATCTTCAGAATTTTAATCAAATTCATTATTACAATCAGGAGGAATCCAATGGCTAAATCTTTGCATCCTGAACGTGAAACTCAAAATCGCATTGTAAAATTCTTTGAAAAAGAACTAGGATATAAATATCTTGGTAATCTTGGAGATGAAGAAAATTTCAATATTCGCTGGGGTGACTGGAAAAAGTTTCTTTCGGATTCAGGGTATAGTGCGCCATTTGTTGAATCTCTTCAAAATGAATTCTTTAAAACTCTTAATGATTTTTCAAAATCGCCTTATCATACGAACAAAGAAGTTTACCGCATTTTAAAATACGGATTAAAACTTGCAGAGTTTCCTGGTGCAGCTCCTAAAACTGTATATTTTATTAACTGGGATGAACCTGAAAAAAATAACTTTTATATTGCCGAAGAAGTAACTGTAAATGGAAATGTAGAAAAACGTCCTGATATTGTTCTTTACATAAACGGAATTGCAATAGCTGTAATGGAATTAAAGAAAAGTACTGTAAGTGTTGCAGATGGAATTCGACAAAATGTTACAAATCAGCGAGAACAGTTTATTCAACGATTTTTTTCTACAATTCAAATTTGTGTCGCAGCTAATGATAGTGAAGGACTTAGATATGGAACTAGTGACACAACAGAAAAGTATTATCTTGAATGGAAGGAAGATAATTTTACTGATCAGCTTCAGGATAAAGATGACCTTGATAAAATTATTGAAGATAAATGTTCAAAGCAATTAAATTTACTAGAAAAACAATGTTATAGGATTTTTCAAAAAGAACGACTTTTAGATATTATCCATAATTTTATTATTTTTGATTCTGGAATTAAGAAAATCTGTCGCTATAATCAATTTTATGCAATTAAGCGTTGTGAAAAACGACTTTCTCGCAATCAAGGTGGAATTGTTTGGCATACTCAAGGTTCTGGAAAATCTCTTACAATGGTTTGGCTTGCTAAATGGATTTTGGAAAATATTAAGGATTCAAGAGTTCTTATCATTACAGATAGAGAAGAATTGGATGATCAAATAGAAAAGATTTTTACTGGAGTTGATTTAAATATTAAGCGTTCAAGGTCTTCGGATAATCTTTTAAAATTATTAGACGGATATGATCGTTTAATGTGTTCTTTAATCCATAAATTTGGACGCAGAACTGGTGATGTTAGTGACCTTGATTATGAAAAATATGTTGAAGAATTAAAAAAGACTATTCCTGCGGATTTTAGCGTAAAAGATAAAGTTTTTGTTTTTGTTGATGAATGTCATCGTACAAATTCAGGAAAACTTCATCTTGCAATGAAATCTATAATGCCAGATTCTGTTTTTGTAGGTTTTACGGGAACACCACTTTTAAAAGTTGATAAGGAACATAAAACAACAGCAACTTTGTTTGGTGGATTTATTCATACATACAAATTTGACCAAGCTGTAAATGATGGAGTTGTTCTTGATTTGCGTTATGAAGCTAGGAATATTCCTCAAGATGTAAGTAACAAAGAAAAAATTGATGCTTGGTTTGAATCAAAAACCAAAGGGCTTATGCCAAAAGCTGTGGCTGCATTAAAACAAAAATGGGCTACAATGCAACAGCTTTACAGTTCAAAAGACAGATTAGAAAAAATTGCATTAGATATTATTTTTGATTTTGAAACAAAACCACGGCTTTGTGATGGTCGTGGAAATGCTCTTTTGGTTGCAGGAAGTATTGCTGAAGCTTGTAGATATTATGAAATTTTTCAAGATAAAAACTTTAAAAATTGTGCAATCGTTTCTTCCTATAAACCAAATCGTAGTGAATTAAGGACTGACTTTTCCAGTACAACTGAAGATTCTGAAAATTGGAAAAAGCAAAAAGCATATTTAAAAATGCTTGGTTATAATCCAGATGTTTCTGTGGAAGATAATGATTTTTACAAGAAAATTGAAGCATTTGAAAAACGTGTAAAAGATATGTTTGTTGAAGAACCTGCAAATATGCAATTACTTATTGTTGTAGATAAATTACTTACAGGTTTTGACGCTCCTCCTTGTACTTATCTTTATATTGATAAACCTATGCATGATCATGGTCTTTTTCAAGCAATTTGTCGTGTAAATAGACTAGATGGAGAAGACAAAGAATTTGGATATATTGTTGATTATAAAGAATTGTTTGGTGATTTAAAAGATGCTGTAAAATTTTACACTGGTGGAGCTTTAAGTGGTTATTCAGAAGAAGATATTTCGGGACTTTTAAAGAATAAACTTGAAGAAGGAAAAAAACGTTTTGAATTTTTATTGCAGGAACTTGATACATTAACAGATGATGTTGAATATCCTCGAGATCAATTAGCTTTTAAACACTTTTTCTGTGGTGAAAGTGGAAATGTAGATCCAGAAAATGATGAAGAATATGCAAAACTTAGAAGTAAAATGTATAAAATAGTTTCAAGTCTTGCTCGTGCTTATGCAGATTTAAAACCTGCTTTTGATGATGTTGGTTATACAAAAGAACAACAAGAAACGTATAATCGTCTTGTAAAAGATTATATGGATTTAAAAGATGAGATTGGTCTTTCAAGTGGAGATTTTATTGATCTTAAGCAGTACGATAGTTCAATGCGTCACTTAATTGATAATTATATTAGAGCCGAAGATTCAGAGAAAATAGGTGATATGGAAAATTTCACTTTACTTGCTTATATCAAAAAGAAACAAGCTGAAGATTTAAAAAATGATTTTGATTCTAATAAAAAACAAAATAAAGCACAACAAAACGTGGCGGAGACTATTGAAAATAATATTAGACGAAAGATAATTGAAAAAACTCCCATAAATCCAAAATATTATCAAAAGATGTCAGAACTTTTTCAAATTCTAATAAATGAGAGAAAAGAAGAAGTAGCTTCTTATAAAGAAATGTTAGAAAAATATGCAAATCTAGTTTCAGATATTGAAGAACCTCTAAAATCAAATTTTTACCCAGAATCAATTCGCTCTAGTTTTGCCTTGTGTGCTTTGTATGATAATTTTACACAAAATGAAGAATATGCTTTAGCTTTGCATGAATCTATTTTAACTACAAAACAAGACCATTTTAGAGGTGATTTAATAAAAGAACGCCAAATAAAAGGTGGTATTTATCAAGTTATTCGTAAATTTGAATTAAATTTATCCAGAGAAGAGCAAATGAAAAAAGTAGAAGCAATATATGAAGTTGTAAAAGAACAGGATGAATATTAATGCAAATTACAGTAAGTGGAATTGATGTTCAAGTGAACAAAAAGAACATAAAAAATATGCATTTGTCTGTAAAACCTCCTCTTGGGAAAGTTGTTGTATCAGCACCTTTGTTATTATCAACAAAATCAATAGAAAATTTTGTTCGATTAAATCTTGGTTGGATAAAAAAACAGCAAGAAAAATTTATTAATCAACCTCGAATGAGTGCAAGGCAATATGTGAGCGGGGAAACATACTATATTTTTGGAAAACAATTTTTTTTAGAGTTCATTCCTTCAAAAAAAAGAACTTTCAAAATTGATGGAACAAAAATTCTTTTGTATATGCCAGAAAATTCTTCTGTAGAAAACCGACAAAAATTTGTTCGAGAAAAATTTAGAAAAATCCTAAATGAACAATTAGAACGATTAATTCCTAAGTGGGAAGAAACAACAAAACTTCATTGTGAAAGTTTTAAGACAAAATATATGACTACTCGTTGGGGAACTTGCAATTCAAAGGCAAAGCGAATTTGGATCAATCTGCAAATGGTTGAAAAACCTCTAGAGTGTTTAGAATACATAATTCTACACGAATTGATTCATTTAAAAATTTCTAACCATGGTAAAGATTTTATAGAAATGATGAATCAATTTATGCCAGATTGGAAAGATAGAAAAAATCTATTAAATACTCAAATTCTAGCTTGTTATGAATGATTTAATATGGGAAAATATGAAAACAAAAGAAGTAATCATTGAACAACAAAAAGATTTTATTCAAAATCTTAAAAATATAACTTACGACTTTATAAATCGAATTGATAAATCAGAAATTGAAACTATTCTTCTTTCGGGAAGTGTTTCTCGTGCAGATTTTTTCCTCAGGAAAAAGAGAGCGGTGAATATAATGGAATGGTGGATTTAATTGTTATGCGCAAGGAAGGAAGTTGCATTACAGCAGAAGAAATTTTTGGTCCAGATCAAGATCCTCCAATTCCATATCATTGTGTAAAATGTGATAATGTGTGGTTTGCCATTTTATTCACAGATTTTATAGATACAAATAAGTTTTTACAATTTGAAGAACCAAGAAAATTTTCTGTGCTTGAATCACAGATTTTATACGACCCAAATAATTCTTATAAAAATGAGCTTGGAAAAATAAATCAATTTACAAAATATGATTTGCAAAAAAATCTGAATAATTCACTTGGCTATATTCACTATCTAATTTCTGATTATAAAAAGGATCGCTGGTATCGTCGGGAAGCATTTATTCAATTACATGAAAATTTAAACACTGCAATACGAGCAGGGCTTAGAGCTTTGTTTTACCTAAATGGATTTTATTCTCCTGCAGAAGACAGAGCTTTGTATTATTCTTTTAGTTTGCAAAACCTTCCTTATAATTATGAAGAGTTGATTTTACAAATTTATAATCAAAAATCAGATTCAGAAGACGATTATTTTAGACGAGAAAAAATCTTTATGGAAGGAATTGTGGATTTTATTGAAAATATCACAAACAAGAATGAATGATAAATGTTCTTTTCTATGCTGTGCATAATGTTTTGATGTAGTGGCGTTCTCCAAAGAATGCTTGCGCTGCCTTTGGGTCGCTATGTCCGCCATTCGCTAACGCAAAACGCCCTTCTCCAAACAGAGAAGGCGTTTTTTTGTGAACCTAAATCTTATCTATGCCAGTCGCAATAAAAAGCTGGAAAAGGTATTTTTTTAGCTTCAACTAAAGTATGAATATCGGAAATGATATTGCGATTATTATCAAACATACTTGTTGCACCTTTAAGCATTTTTACCAAATTTTTCTTTGGCTTCATTTTGTATTCTTTAACTTCGGCATCGTAGTCTTTGTCGTTAAAAATATCAGTCTTAAAGATTTCAACTGCTTTTTCAAAATTAGCAATTTCGTCAACTAAGCCTAAATCTTTTGCTTGTAATGCGGTGTAAATTCTTCCATCTGCAAGAGAAATAACTTTTTCTAAATCAAGATTTCTGCGTTCTGCAACGATTTGAGTAAATTGAGCATAACATTCATCAGCAATTGATTGCATAATTTGTTTTTGTTCTTCTGTTGCAGGTTCATCAAAACTTCCCATAATTTTGTTTCTTCCGGCGTGAATTGTTTTGCTTTTAATTCCGTATTTTGCCATCAATTCAGTTAAATCAACAAAGCGACCTGCAATTACACCAATAGAACCTGTTAAAGTATTTCTATTTGCAATAATTTTATCAGCAGCACAACCGATGTAATATCCACCACTTGCAGCAAGAGAAGCAAAGTATGCATAAACAGGCTTTTTAGTTTTTTCTTTGTAACGCAACAAGGCTTCGTAAACTTCATCAGATTCAAAAACTGCACCACCAGGTGAATTGATATAAACTATAATTCCAACAACATCTTTTTTTTCTTCAAGAGTTTCGATAGTATCTAAAACCCATTCTTGTTTATAATTATCATTTTCTTTTTCGATAACTCCGTCAATGATAATTTTTGCAATTTTCTTTGCCATATAATTTTCTCCATATATTATTGATTACATTTAATATAATACAAAAAACAGTAAAAGTCATTCAACTAAAAGTTGAAAAAAATTTTTGTAACACATCCTTTTATTATATGTTATACTATCTGATATGAAGTCCTTTCGAAAAATTTTTTGTGTAATTTTTGTAATTTCACTTTTTAGCGTAAGTGGGTTTTCTCAAGTTTTGATTCAGTATAATCAAGATAGAACTTATACTCTAGTTGAACGAACTGATTTACGGCGATACGATAACGGGCGTTACATCGGGTTGCTTAGTCGTGAAGTGCGCTCTTTTATTCATCAAGACCAGCATCCTAAATTCCAAAATTTTTACCAAGGCGATTTTTTTGTTCTTGAAAAAACAAAACGCAATTCTTACGAAGTTACCTTGGGAATAAACGAAGCAATCCCATCCTCTTTTACAATTTCTGATGACGGATATCTTTCAATGATAGAAGATAACGGATTTCCTTCTTTTAGAAGTTTTCCAACTTTTCCAAAAGATAAAATTAAAATTGGGGATTCATGGCAAGGAACAGCAGAACGAGCAGTTGATCCATTAAACAAAGGTATTATCACTCGCTTACCGATTCACATTCTGTATCAGTATACAGGAGATGGAAAATATCACGATGAAGAAATTTACATTCTAAAAGCACAATGGGCAACTCGTTACGGAAGTTCTTATTTTGATCCGCAAGGTGATAGAGAATTAAAAAGCGCCATGGGGTCACACAAAGCTGATATTTATGTAAGCAAAAATACAGGTTGTGCTTTGTTAGTTCGTGATTTAGTTGATGAAACTTTTACTTATCAAGACGGAAACAAAATAAACTTTCAAGGATTTATCACTTTATTTACAGAATATCCTCCAGCAATCGACAGAGAAAAAATTATTCCTGCTCTAAATAGAATTGCAAAAAATAATGATGATGATAATTCTAATTCTGATAAAAAGCCAAATGGAAACAATGGATTTTTCTTTGGTGATGATGGAAATGGAAAAAATAAAATTTCAGATATAACTTATGAAAACACTTCAAGTGGAATCAAACTTACAATTCAGAATTTGCAATTTAAACCAAACAGTTCAGAACTTTTACCAGGTGAAGAATATCGTCTTAATCAAATTGCAGAAGCATTAAAGCAAAGTCCTAACTCAATGTTTTTAGTTGAAGGACACACAGCCAGTACAGGAAATATTTCTGGAGAGAAAAAACTTTCTGTAGAACGCGCCTACTCTATCGCTAAAGAATTGATAAAAAGAGGAATCGGTGCGGACAAATTTATATACAAAGGAAGCGGAAGTTCAAAGCCTATCGCATCAAATGACACACCTGAAGGAATGGCAAAAAATCGTCGTGTAGAAATTACGATATTAGAGTAAGTAATTTTTTTAATACAATGCTTTGATTAGTTTTATCAGTTCGCTTTGAGAAATTCCATTTTCTTTTGCTTGTAAACAAATTTGTTTTACAAAATTTTCTGCATTGGAACTTTTGATTTCTTTTAATTTTGTTTGATTTAATTCTGAAACAAAAGTTCCTTTGCCTGTAATTGTTTTTATCAAACCACTTCTGTCAAGTTCTTCCCAAGCGCGTTTTACAGGGATGACTGAAATTTTTAATTCTTGTGCAATCAATCTAATCGTTGGAAGTTGAGTTCCGCTAAGAATTTTTCCAGAAAGGATTTGATTACTTATCTGTTGAAAAATTTGAGAATAAATTGGTTCATCAGAATTTTGATTTAATACAATATCCATTAAAGATTAACCTGTTCAAATTTTTTTGCACTAACTTTATAAGTAAGTATCCATCCAAAAAAATAAACAATGATTCCAGTAATTAAAATTGGAAGTTGTTTAATCAAAGATACCCAATCAAATTTATCAATAAAGGCAAGTGACTGTAAGTTTCCTTTTTTTATCATCCATACAGGACATTCAAAAATAAAATATAGAACAAAGAAAATTACAAATGAAATAAGTAATGCTCTTTCATGCTTTTCAGCTTTTTTATAATAAATCGTAAAAAAGAAATATCGACTTATTGTAAGTACAATCATAACTAATCCGTAAAAAGCAAAATTAGAATTTATTCCTGCGTTGTTACCTTGTGGAACTAACTTATGATTTAATATTGCAAATGGAATTGATAAAATGAAAAATACAATTTCATAAATTGCAACACTCATAATTCGGGCTTTTACAATATCACTTTTTCTAATTGGAAGAATTAGTGAATATTGTAAGTCTTTGTTTAAATCTCCATTTTTAAAAATCCAAAATGTATTTAACAACAAATAAAAAAAACTTACATAACATGGATAATTTGGAATTATCAATATTACTGCAAAAGTTAAGAAAATATAATTGATAGGAAGAATACATAATTTGAATTCTTTTAATAATAAATTTTTCATATATAAACCTTTATTTCCTTTTACTAAAATAATTTAGAATCTTGTCTTTCAATATGAACCATAATTTCTTCAAGACTTGGTTGTATAATTTGTAAATCTTTTGCAAGTTCACTTTTATTTTTTTCTAACATTCCTTCAAATCCAAAATTATGTTCATACAAGCCAATTAAAGAATTTTTTAATTCTTCTGATAATTTTTCTTTTGTACCAGAAACTAAAATATAATCATCTCTAAAAGTACAAACATCAGAAGACTTAATAATTTTTCCGTCTTTAATATAAGTAATAAAGTCAGCACATTTTTCTAAATCAGAAGTTATGTGTGTAGAAAATAAAATTGAACGTTTGCCGTCGCTGATGTATTCTCTAAAAAGCATAATTAATTCATCTCTAGAAACTGGATCTAGTCCACTTGTAGGTTCATCAAGAATCAATAATTTTGCATCATGGCACATTGCTAATGCAATTTGATATTTTATTTTCATTCCAGCTGAAAGTTCTTTTATTTTTTTATTTTCATCAAGTTTAAAAGTTGATAAAAGTTTTTTATAAAGTTCTTCGTTCCAATTATCAAAAAACTTTTTTGTTACATTTGTTATAGTTTTGATTTTTGTTGTTTGATAAAATCCTTCAGTTCCGGAAACAAAACCAATTGTTTCTTTTACTTTGATTTCATCTTTTGAAACATCAAATCCGTTTATAACGCAAGTTCCTTTATCAGCTTTAACAAAATTTAACATTGATTTTAAAGTTGTTGTTTTTCCAGCACCGTTACGACCAATAAATCCCATGATGTAACCTTCTTCAATTTTGAAACTTACATCTTTTAGCGAAAATGTTGGAAAAGTTTTACACAAATTTTCAACTTCTAGTAAATACATTTTTCCTCCAAAAAAATCAATGAACAAAACTTCGGTTTTGGAATTGATTTTTTACACTGTTTTGCAACGAAGTGAAAAACAGCAGTTGATAAGAAAGTTTGCAACGCAAACTTTAGATAAAAACTTCGACGCTATTTTAGGAGAAGTTTTTATCAATACTCCAAAAAAATAACATACACATATTGTGCATATTTGATATACACAATATAACAAAGTAATTTTTTTTTGTCAACTTCAAAAATTAAATTTGAAAAAGAATTTTCTGTGAATTATTCTTTAGGTAGGAGGTTGAAATGAAGAAATTTTCAACAATATTAATTATGGCGGTTTGTATGGTATCATTAATTGCACAAAGTTCAGATAATTCTGAAAATGCACAATCAAATAATAGCACTCAAACAACTTTGAATGCAGAAGAATCAAATCCTAATAAACTTGGGTGGATGCAAGGGTTTCCACCACCACAAGATAAAATTCTTTCTGCAAAAACAGGCTCTTTCTTCGACTTTCCGGGATTGAGATATAGCGTAAACCACATGCGTGAATTTTTTCCTTCTAGAAAAGTTGGTTCAGCAAAAGAAGATTATCATTCTTTTAGAACTAAACTAGACGAAAAAATTGATGAAGTAACTTTCATCCCATGGGGACAAACTGAAAAGATGACTTGGAAAGAATCTTTGGACGCAAACTACACAGACGGAATTATTGTTTTGCACAAAGGTAAAATCGTTTACGAAACTTATCCTGCAGGTTTAACTCCAGATGGAATACATGCTGCAATGTCAGTAAGTAAATCTTTTACAGGAACTTTGGCTTCTATCTTAATTGCAGAAGGTCAAATCGATCCAAATAAATTTGTTTCATATTATGTTCCAGAATTAACTGAATCTGCTTTTGGTGATGCAACAGTTCAGCAAGTTTTGGATATGACAACTTCACTTGATTATACAGAAGATTACACAAATCCTAATGCTGGTGTTTGGCAATATGCAGAATCAGGAAATCCTTTCCGCCCAGATAATTATACTGGTCCTTACGACTACTACGATTACCTTATGACTTTGAAAAAGAAACCTGGACAAGAACATGGTGAAATGTTTGAATACAAAACTGTAAACACAGAAGTTATGGGCTGGGTTGTTTCTAAAGTTACAAACAAAAGTATCACAGAATTGATTTCTGAAAAAATTTGGATTCCAATGGGTGCAAAGTACGATGGATACTATTTAGTAGATCCAGCAGGAATTGCTTATGCTGGTGGTGGTTTTAGTTTGAACTTAACAGATATGGCAACTTTTGGTGAAATGGTTCGTAACAATGGTAAACTTGGAAGATACGAAATTTTATCAAAGAAAGCAACTGATGAAATTTCGAGAGGTGGTGATCCAGAACTTTTTGCAAAGGGTGGAGAATATCCTTTACTAAAAGGTTGGAGTTATCATAACTTTTGGTGGATAACAAATAATGATCACAAAGCTTTTATGGCTCGTGGTGTTCATGGTCAAGCAATTTACATTGATCCAGTTGCAGAAATGGTAATTGTAAGATTTGCATCAAATCCACTTTCTTCAAATAAATACATCGACCCAGTTTCAATTCCAGCATACGAAGCCTTGGCAGATTATTTGATGGAAAAGAAATTTTAGCAAACAAAATTTCATTCCGAAGTAGTTGCCTAGCATTTGATGGTTTGGAATCTATGCACTACAAAGATGCTGAATCAAGTTCAGCATGACGAATGAAAAGTTCAGCATAATGAACGAAAAAAGAGTTGTCGTAATTGGCAACTCTTTTTTTTGTATTATTTTTATTGCCTAGTTGACGGGGGGGGGATTTTTGATAAAGTGAATTTATAAAAATCATAAATTTTTTAGGAGGAATTCTATGAAAAATAGACTTCACGACAAAAAGGCAGGAATTGCTATTCTTGTATCACTTATCATTATCTCTGTAGCAGAAGTGGTCTTCCGTCATATGTGTCTTCGTGATATGATTGCCACAACAGCTAACTATGCAGAAACACTTGCAGTTATCGGTTTAGCATTAGCAATTCTTATTTTTACACTAAAAGGTAAAGACAGACTTTGTTACATTTTGTACGGTGCATGGGCAGCTTATTTCATGTTCGACCAATTTTTTGAATTACCTGCCAACATTATCGGTTTTATTATGTTGTTAGCAGGAAAGATAAATCTTCCTTCCTTTGCTATCGCTATTGTTATGCATGCTTCTGTTGTTCTTAGTTTAATCTTTACAATTATCATTGGTCTTCTTTTGGTAGAATATATGAATGATGGAACAATCTATAACAAAGCATTTAATGTTCTTTGCATTCTTACCAGTTTGTTGATTTTACTCAATATGGGATTAACTGTGTATGATGTAATTACAAGCGGAACTACTGAATTTTTGCTTGCAACATTCCACGATTTGTATCGTCTTACTATGATTTTTATGTTCACATTCTTTGCTTACGATAGCGCAAAAAAACAGTTGAACAAAGTAGATTTTTCTAAATAACAAAGATGATGAATCAAGTTCAGCATGACGAATAAAAAATTCAGTATAATGAACGAAAAAAGAGTTGTCGTAATTGGCAACTCTTTTTTTGTATTATTTTTATTGCCTAGTTGACGGGGGGGGGATTTTTGATAAAATGAATTTATAAAAATCATAAATTTTTTAGGAGGAATTCTATGAAAAATAGACTTCACGACAAAAAGGCAGGAATCGCTATTCTTGTTTCACTTATCATTATCTCTGTAGCAGAAGTTATCTATCGAGCAATTATTGCAAATGGGATTGTTTTTACAACATCAAATTTTGGAGAACAATTAACAGTAATCATTTTTGCTTTAATGATTCTTATTTTAACTGCAAAAGGAAAAGACAGAGTTTGTTACATCTTATATGGAGCATGGATTGCTTACTTCGTTATGGATCAAGCCTTTGAATTGCCTGGTATGGTTGGAGAATTAATAATGAATTTTTCTGCAACTGGTATTGCTATTTCAACTATTCTTCTTCGCTTACTTTCAATGCTATGCATTATTGTACTTAGTGCACTTCTTGTAGAATATATGAACGATGGTTCTATTTATAATCGTGCATTTAACATACTTACCGTGATTACAATTTTACTTCATGTAGTAACTATTGTTTTGAGTATCTGTGGTATTATTTTTGATGTAGTTCCAAACGGAATTGACCTTGCACTCTTACAACAACAGGTTATGCTCGTTATCTTTAACAACTTATATCGTATTGCAATGGTATTCTTGTTTACATTCTTTGCATACGATAGTGCGAAAAAACAATTAAGCAAAGTAGATTTTTCTAAATAAAAAAGATGCTGAAATAAATTCAGCATGACGAATGAAAAGTTCAGTATAATGAACGAAAAAAGAGTTGTCGTAATTGGCAACTCTTTTTTTTTTGTGTTCTAAAAATATTGCTTGATAAAAATTTATTCTGTTTTATAACCTGCAACTAAATTATTTAAATTTTCTGTTAAAGATAAATTTTGTGTTGCAGATTCAGAAGCGTTTTTTGCACAAGTTTTTATTTCATCCAAAGAAGAAACCATTAGGTGCGTATTTTTTAGAATATCATCAGAAGACTTTCCTAAAGACAACATATTTTTAAAAACAGATTCTCCATTTTCATTCATTTCTTCTGAATCGCGCATAATTGACTGGGCAGAATTATTTATCACATCAACCATTTCCATAACATGCCGAGAACCAATACTCTGTTCATTTATTCCATCTTGAATTTCTTGCAAAACATTTTCCATCAGAATAATTCTTTCACCCAAAGAATTAAATGTTTGTTCAGAAACTTTTGATGCATCCGCAATTCCTTGAATAGATTGATTAACTTTTTGTAAAAGTTCTTTTATTGCCTCTGTTTGTTTATTTGAAGTTTCTGCCAAGGCTTTAATTTCACCTGCAACAACACTAAATCCCGCACCAGCTTTTCCTGCATGAGCCGCTTCAATAGATGCATTCATTGCAAGTAAATTAGTTTGCGCCGCAATATTAGTAATTGTTACATTTGCTTCTTGTAAGTTATTTGCTTCTTCTTCAACTTCATTTACTTTTTCTCTAACAAGATTTTGTAAACGAATTCCCTCTTTTGTTTCAGTTACAATTTTTTCGTAATCTTCTGCCATCATATTAACACTACGAGAAATTGATTCGATGTTAGAAGTAATTTCTTGAATAGAACTTGATGACTCTCTAATTGCAGAAGTTTGATTATTTAAATTTGAAGTAAGAGAATTTATTTTTTCTCTAAGATTGCTAATATTTCCAGAAGCTTGCATAGTTAAAATATTTTGCTTATCAGCTTGTTTATCAATTCCATCAACTTCTTCTTTTATTGTATCAATTTGTGAAACAGTCGTTTCACTATTTGCAAAAAGATTTTCACTTTTATCTGACAAAGTAACTAAAGAAGATTTTACTAACGAAATCATTCTTTGTAATTTTTCAATTACAGAATTACATGCGATTGATAATTCACCTAACTCATCTTCAGTTTTAGATTCAAGTCTTGCAGTTAAATCAGTTTCGCCATCAGCAATTTCTTTCATTGCGTCTGTAACAGTTTTAAGTTTTTTGAAAAATGAAGATAGATAAAGAAAAGAAAAAATAGAAAAAACTAATAAAAAGAAAACTCCAAGGCAAATCATAATTGCCTGAACTTTTTTTATTTCAGAAAGAAAATCAAACACTAAAAAATCACAAGCAACAATTCCAACCACAGAATCTTTTGAATTTAAAATTGGCCCATAAAAAGTGATAATCCATCCCCACTCTTCTGTATAATACATTTTTGTTGCAATGTCTTTTTTTTCTTTAATACAGTTTTGGATAATTTCATAATCTTCAGAAACATCAACAATAGTTCCCGGAGTTTCTAAATCTTCACTTGTTAAAACATCACTAGCATCAATTACATATTTAAAATTAGTATTTTGATAAGGAATCAATGTGTAAATATATGAACAGTCTGAATTATTTTTTAAGGTAAAAAGATTATTGTAAGTTTCGTAATAAAAATCATTTAAGTCATAATAGTTTTTTGAAAAAGACTCAAATTTATCTCCATCAATATAACTCTTAGATTTTTCAATTATAGAAAAACCTTGTTGATTAAAAATATTTTCTGCATTTTTTTTCATGGAATAAATTGCAAAATATGTAAGACAAATGCAAATCAAAACAATACAAGATGTAACAAAAAGTATCAATCGTGTTTTTTGGTTGATTGTTTTCATAAAATCCTCTTTTATTCTACCTTAACTTACATTTTACACCACAATTATAAATAAAGCAAACTTTATATTTTTATTGTTAAATTTTTAATATAATGTTATCATTTTTATATGATGAATAATAATTGGTTAAAAAGCGTCTATAGTGACGGTTCAAAATGGTTTGTTAGTAATCCACTTCCTAAAAAAGGTGAAAAAATTACTATTGCTTTGCAATTACAAGAAGATACGCCAGTAACATCTGTTTTCTTAAAAACAAAATTAAATGGTGTTGAATATTTATTTAAAATGGAAAAAGTTACTGATAAAGAACTTCTTTCTAAAAACACAGCAAAGGGTTTAATCCGATACGAAACTTCTGTTCAAGTTTTTGAAAAGGAACTTAGATATCAATTTTATTTAGGTACAAAAGATTGTGTCTATTATTATTCCGAAAATGGAATTACAACTTACACACAAAATGAAGCCTACGATTTTAGAATTTTAACAGATTATCAGCAACCAGAATGGGTAAAAAATGCTGTATTCTATCAAATTTTTCCAGATAGATTTTGCAACGGGAATCCAGATAATGATGTAAAAGATAACGAATATATTTTTGACGGTTATCCTGCAAAGCAAGTTAAAGAATGGGATTCAGTTCCAGAGCCTTACGAAAAAGCCCATTGTTTAGATTTTTACGGTGGCGACCTAGAAGGAATAAAACAAAAAATCCCTTACTTAAAAAAACTTGGAGTTACAGCCCTTTACTTAAATCCAATTTTTTATGGAGCAACTGTTCATAAATACGATTGTCTTGATTATTTCCAAGTTGATCCACATTTTGGTGGTGATAAAGCCTTAGCAGAACTTTGTACAGAACTTCACAAAAACGGAATGAAAATCATTCTTGATGTTTCAATAAATCACACAGGAATTGCTTGTAAATGGTTTAATCGTGACGGAACTTTCTTTCCTAAAACACAAGGTGCTTTTAATAATCCAGATTCACCAGAAAGAGAATTTTATTTTTTCAAAGATGATAATTCTTACAAGGCTTGGTTTGATGTTACAACTTTGCCAACATTAAATTATACTTCAGAAAAATTACGAAATCGCCTTTACAGAGATTCTGATTCTCTTGTAAAAAAATGGTTAAAAGAGCCTTACTGCACAGACGGTTGGCGATTTGATGTTGCAGATACAATGGCAAGAAATAATGAACTTCAACTACATCACCAAGTTTGGCCAGAAATTAGAAAAAGCATCAAAGAAGAAAATCCACAAGCCTACATTTTGGCAGAAGACTGGAGTGATTGTACAGATTTCTTAAATGGTGATGAATGGGATTCTGCAATGAATTATATTGGTTCATTACGCCCTATCCGACAATTCTTTGGTGAAAATGATATTTTAAATATGCGAAAAGATGAACTTAGAAATATCAAATACAAAATGACAGCAAAAGATTTATCTGGAAGAATTTGCGGATTTTTGAATAGACTTCCATTTGCAATTAGACAAGTTCAATTTAACCTTTTAGGCAGTCATGATTATCCTCGTCTTCATAATAATCCTGAAGTTTCAAAAGATGCATATATTGGTGCTGTGATTATGAACTTCACTCTTCCAGGTTGTGCAAATCTTTATTATGGTGATGAAGCCGAAATCGACGGAACAGCTCCTGCCATGGAAGGATGTCGCTATCCAATGCCTTGGAAAAAAGATATTGAAGCAACTGATGCTTACAAGATGTATTCAAATCTCATCAAGATAAAAACAACTTCACCAGCTTTTGCTGACGGAGGTTTCAAAGTTCTTTGGGATGAAGGTTATGTTTTCTCTTTTGCAAGATTTACACCAGAAGAAGTTTACCTCACAGTTTGTTCTTCTGACAAAAATGAAAGCCAAGTGATTTTGCCAGTTGATATTTTTGGAAGTGATTTTGCCACAATGAAACTTCCAGAAAAAGATGTTTTAGGAAATTCACTTGATGGAGAAATAAAAAACGGAAACTTGTATTTAAAAGTTCCTGCAGAAAAATCATTCTTGATAAAATTATCGTTGAACTAACTCCACAAAACAAAAAAAGGGTCTATCTAACAAAACTTGCTAGATAGACCCTACGAGGAGTTGTATTTTTGTAGTAGTTTTTATGAAAAGCTACGCACAAATGGTGCTTCGCTTTTTTTGTTTACATAAAATAAACAATCGCCAAGGAAGTTGGTTACAATTTATTGTGGAACAAATTCAGATTTTGACGCACCACAAAGGGGACAAATCCAATCATCTGGTAAATCCTTAAATGGAATTTCTTCTACTTCATCATCATAAACATAACCGCATAAAGTGCATACGTATTTCATATTATCCTCCGATAAAAAGTCGATGTAGAATTTTCATTCTTTACTTTAAATATAATACATAAATCTAAAAAATCAAATTTTTATTCACTTTTTTTATTTTCTTTATGGAAATTTTCGTATATAATCATAGTATGGAAACTTTAAAAACATGCTCAGGTGAAAAAATCTCTTCAGTTTCAGACTGGGTAAAAAATCAAATAAAACAAGAAGAAATCGATAAATATCTTGAAAATAATCACGATTTTATTGACGATGCAAAGATAAAACAAACTTTACAAGACAACCAAAAAGTTTCAAAAGAAAGAATCCGTGGAATTTTGGAAAAAGCCCACGAAATCAACCTTATGGATGATGCTGATGTAGCCGCACTTGTAAATGTAACAGATCCAGATTTACGACAAGAAGTTTTTCAGGCTGCCGAAGAAATCAAAAAACAAGTTTACGATAACAGAATCGTAACTTTTGCACCTTTGTATTTAAGTAGCAAATGCGTAAACGGTTGTAGATATTGTGGCTTCCGAGAAGACAACGGAATGCAAGTTCGCCGAGTTTTATCCCAAGAAGAAGTTGAAGCAGAAACTCATGTTTTAGCATCAAAAATTGGTCATAAACGACTTGTAATTGTTTTTGGTGAACATCCTGATTCAGCAGTTGATTATATCGCCGATACAATGAAAACAGTTTATTCAGTTCACGATAAAGATCGTAACGGTGTTGGTGAAATTCGACGAGTAAATGTAAATGCCGCTCCAATGTCAATTGCCGACATGAAAAAACTTTATAATTCTGGAATCGGAACTTTTCAGGTTTTCCAAGAAACTTACGACCACGAAATTTATCGACAAATGCATCCAGCAAACACTTTAAAAGGAAATTACGGTTGGCGACTCTACTCTCTTCATCGTGCAATGGAAGCGGGAATTGATGATGTTGCAATCGGAACTTTATTTGGCCTTGCAGATTGGAAGTTTGATGTAATGGGAATGGTTGCTCATGCTCGAGATTTGGAAAAACGATTTGGACTTGGGCCACATACAATTTCAGTACCTCGATTGGAACCTGCTATTGGTACAGATTTTTCATTTATCAAAAACTGGGTAAGTGATGAAGATTTTAGATACATTGTTGCAGTTTTACGAGTTGCAATTCCTTATGCTGGACTTATCGTTACAAATCGTGAAAAACCTGAAATGATAAAATCACTTATCGATATTATCACACAGCGAGATGCAGATTCTCGAATTGGAATTGGTGCTTATTCAGCTGCAGACAAAGCAGGAACCCTTGGTAAAGATGAACAACTTCTAGATAAAGCCCAATTTGAACTTGGCGACACACGAAGTCTTGATGCAATTATTAGAGAACTTGCAGAAACCGGACACATCGTTTCATTCTGTACAGCAGGATACCGTTGTGGTAGAACTGGTAAAAAAATCATGGGACTTTTGAAAAGCGGACAAGAAGGTTGTTTCTGTAAATTAAATGCAGTTTTAACTTTCCAAGAATGGCTTGAAGATTTTGCTTCTGAAGAAACTAGAAAAATCGGAATGGAAATTATCAATAAAGAAATTTTAGAAATCAAAAATCGTGTTCCTAAAGATTTCTCTCAGCCAATTTTTGATTCTTTTATAAAATCTTATGATAATATTTGTAAAGGAAACAGAGATTTATATTTTTAATAAATTTTTTGTAAATTAATTTTTGCATAAAATGACAAAGCGACAATTGAAGTTTTTTATAATTTCTTCAGTTGTCGCTTTTTTTATTTAGAAAAATTTATTAGTTATTTTGATTTACCCAATATAATTTAGATAAATCATAACCATAACTTCTTGCAATGTCTAAGAATTTTGTCTTAACATCTTCTGGAATAGTTTTTGTACGACTTAAAATCCAAAGATAATCTGTAGTTCCACCTGAAACCAAAGAATATGTATATTCAGAATCTAAAGCTAAAATTGTGTAGTCTCCATAGAAAGGACCAAAGAAAGAAACTTTTAATTCTCCAACATCTTTTGCACCACGAAACTTTGCTTTTCCAATGGAAGTTTTCCATTTTCCTTTTGTAACATCATATCCGCTATTTTCTACACGAACTGTACCATCTTCATTTAATGAATAAAAAGCTTGAGTTTTATCCATATCTTTTTCAAACCAAGAATCATATCTTGCAATTTCATACCATTTGCCAAGATATTTACTTACATCAAAATTTACAACACCTGAAGCACCTGTAATTTTTGTTCCACAAGAAAGAAAACTTGTAATAGCAAAAAACATAAGCACACCTAGGATACTATGTTTAACATAGTTTTTCATCCTTTACCTCTTTGTAAAAAAATTAGTTTGTAACACAAACTTGATATAAACATAATTCATAAAATTTTGCATTGCAAATAAAATTTAGTAGTCGATTTATAAATTATGTATTATATTTAAATAAGAGAATAAATTACATGGAGGGAATTTTATGTTAACAATAACTAAAGATAACTTTGAACAAGAAGTATTAAAATCTGATAAAAAGGTTCTTGTGGACTTTTGGGCTAGTTGGTGTGGACCATGCAGAATGTTAAGTCCAATAATAGATGAAATTGCAAAGGAAACAGACAAGGTAAAAATTGGAAAAGTAAATGTTGATGAAGAAAGTGAACTTGCAACTCAGTTTGCAGTAATGAGTATTCCAACTCTAATTCTTTTTGAAAATGGAAAACCCGTAAAACAAATGGTTGGAGCACAACCTAAAAGTGCAATTTTAAGCATGATTGAATAATCAATAAATTACAAATCTTACACTTATAATTGAAATTATATTGATAAATCATTAAAATATCAGATGGATGTTTTTATAAATGTTCATCTGATTTTTTTGTTTTAAAAGATAAAATCAAATTTGACTGTAGGAGAATTAACTTTTTTGAAAAACAATGAAATTATTCATCATAGAATTTCTTTTGAAGATTTACAAATCAAAACAAATGAAATTTTTAGATATTTAGGTTATCCTCTTTCAAAAATAAATGAACTTACAGAATCAAGTATTGAAATGCAAATGATTAAAGAAAGTATATTATTGATGAAAAAAAACATTCAGCCACAAGGTGTTTATCAAAAGTTTAAGATTACATCAACAGAAAATGAAAAATCAGAAAATATAATTAAATTTGCAGATGTTAGCATTCAAAGTAAAGACCTTTCAAAAAATTTATCCAATTGTGAAAGTGTAATTATTTTTGCAATCACAATCGGAAGTGGCGCTGATTTACTAATCAAAAAATATTCAAAAATAAATCCCGCACTTGCATCAATTTTACAAGCAACTGGTTCAATGTTAGTTGAATCTTATGCAGATAAATTAAATGAACTTATAAATAATGAAGCAAAACAAATTGGCTATAAAACTCATCCAAGATTTAGCTCAGGCTACGGAGACTTAGCCTTGTCAACTCAAAACATATTTTTTAGATTACTTAATTGTACTCAAAAAATTGGACTTACTCTCATGGACAGTTTTATAATGGCTCCAGAAAAATCAATAACTGCTTTTATCGGTTTAGAAAAAGAAGAGGAAAACTAAAATGAAAAAAAATGAAATCTTAAACCTTATTAAAAATCAAACTTTATTTTTTGATGGAGGAACCGGAAGCGTTTTACAATCTTTAGGATTACAACCTGGTGAACTTCCTGAAATTTGGAACATCACAAATCCTGATAAAATTATTCAACTTCATTACGAATATTTTTTAGCAGGTGCAAATATAATCAAAACAAATACTTTTGGTGCAAACAAAAATAAATTTAAAGAAACAGAATTTTCTTTAGAAGAAATTGTATCAAGTGCATTAAACAATGCAAAAAAAGCAAAAGAAAAAATTGAAGCAGAATCATCAAATTCTGAATTTAAAAATTCTCCACATCTAATCGCTCTTGATATTGGACCTCTTGGAAAATTACTTGAACCACTTGGAGATTTATCTTTTAACGAAGCAGTAAATTTATTTTCTGAAACAATTAAAATCGGTTTACAAAATGGAGCCGATTTAATTTTAATTGAAACAATGAATGATTGCTACGAAGCAAAAGCTGGAATTATTGCTTGTAAAGAAGTGATTGAAAATTTAGGAAGTGAATTTGATGTGCCAATTTTTGTTACAACAGTTTATGATGAATCTGCAAGAAGTTTAACTGGAACAAACATCGAAACAATGACAACAATTTTAGAAAGTCTTGGTGTTGACGCACTTGGAATGAATTGTAGTTTAGGTCCAATCCAAATGAAAGAATTTTTAAAAGATTTTACTGATAACACAAAATTACCAATCATTGTCAATCCTAACGCAGGACTTCCAAGAAGTGAAAACGGAAAAACTGTTTACGATATTACCC
>JAXJWW010000076.1:0-3419 GCA_036307825.1 Treponemataceae bacterium
TATTTTTTAAATCAAGATGGAAAATATATTTTTGATTATTTATACAAAAAAAATTTTATGTTTGATGGATCAAGTGGTACTGAAACATCTAAAATTGAAATTATAAATCATTTGGGTTTATTTGTTTTAGATTTAAAATCATCATTTTTATTTGATATTAAAAAATCTTCTTGGACAATAAATCTGTCTAAAACATTTATAATTCCGTTCAATTTACCACACGATTTAGGTGATGGTTTAGGTGAAAATTTTTTTACAAAAGAAAATATTTTAACTTATTTACTCTCTGGTATAAACATAGGTTTTAAAATTTCCTTCTAGTCTTTCCGTCATAAATCCAAACGCTTACAAATATTTACTTAAAATTTACTTGCAAAAAATAATGTAAGATGCATTGTGTTAAATACAAAATAAAGTGAAAAATCGCAGGGAATTATAAATTTACAAATCCGTAAAAAATGCGTAAGCAAAAATTGACACATCGAAGCATTGCAAGTGTTAGCGCAGCACTAGCGAGATGGGGTAATTTTTGCTGAGAGCATTTTTATACGAAGTTAGTTAAAAATAAAAATTTAATGCAATTTTTGTATAATTCTGTAATTACAAAATTGTTTATTGATTTATTATTTGCAAAGATGATGTAAATATTTGTAAGATGTTTTAAATTACATACTTGACTGGGGGGGGGAATTCGTGTACAATGAATTTGATTTCATACATTTTTGGAGGTGTATATGAAAAAATTAGCTTTATTTTTTATGCTAATTATGGCAATTTTTTGTTTCTTTTCTTGTGACCAATTTGCAGGTCCAGATGGTTCTGGTGGACAAGGTGGAACAGGCGGTTCTGGAAGTGGTGGTGTAATAACACAACCAGAGGTTAATATTGAACTTCCTACCGAAAACAAACCTTCAACAGAAGATACTAAGGATTTGTTAGCAGAAGCTGTAGATTTACTTCTTGACTTAGAAATTGATGAAGGTGTTGCAAAAATAAAAGAAGCATACGCAGATCAAAAAAATAATGAAACTGCTCTTTATTATGCTTTAGCAGAACTTGCTTCTATTAGTGTTGACCCAAGTGTTTCAACCTTATTCAAAGATAACTTTGGTGTAAAAAATTATCCTGCAAAAATGAACTCATTAATCTCTGGTGATTGGATGAAAGAATATCCAATTACTCGTGATTATCCACTTTATAATGTTTATACCGATGAATATGGTGATTATGTTAGAGTAAGTGGAGATGAAATATCTTATGATAAAGGTGGTATGAAATTCGACGCTTATTTTGATGGTGAAGATTGGCACGGTAGATATGATATAGGTTTAACAAACATTACACTTGACGAAAACGGAAAATATTTAGTTTATGCCGGAAATTTTTCTGATTATGTTGGTTTTTCTTCAGCTAAAAGGTATTCCTATGAATATGTATATGATAGATTTGAAGAAAATGAATGGGGGAGCTGTGTAAAATTTTCTGGAACAAAAGTTGATACTGCTGACTGTGTATCAACTTGGTTTGTTTTAGATGATTTTGGTACTTGGATTAATGATTCTTACTTTCATAAAATTACAAATATTACACTTGATGAAAACGGAAAATATTTAGTTGATTATGATTCATTACCAAATGGTATTGATTATTCAAATGCTACAAAATATCGTTATTCTAGGAATGATGATGGTAGTTTGAATGTTTACCAAGATGAATATGGCTATTATGTAAGAGTTTCTGGTAAAGAAATTAAAGTTTATGGATTGAGCTATTATTTATATAAAAATGGTAATTGGGTAAGAGAATATGCTTCTTTTACAGATATTACAGTTGGAACAGGGGATTATTATGCAGGTTATTCCGACTTAGCAAATCTTGGTATAGACTGTTCTAATGCAACAAAATATTCTCTTAACTATAAATACAAACAAGTTCTAAAAGGTACTGCTCTTTTACCAGAATTTAATGAAGTTTCTTGGTTCAAAAATACAGGTCTTGAAGAAAAATTTGGTTCTACACATACAGCATATTCAGTTATGAATCTTATGCTTGTTAATGCAATAGAATGTAACCAAACAGGATTAAACAATGCCATCGATAATATGCTTGCAATTTTTAATTCAAAGTTTGCAAATGCAAAGGCATTGGCTTCAAGCATTACAAACGCAAGTGTTGAAGTTCCTGCTAAAGTTTTTGATGCATTTAACTTAAAAGATTTGCTTAAAGAACAAAGTGATTTGAAAATTGGTAAGGCTGAACTTAATGTACTTGTTGCAAGTATGGAAATTATCAAAGGTACATTAGAATGGCTTGCATCTTACGATTGGACATTAAATGTTGATCCTATAAAAAATGCTGTTATTCAACAAGATGAAGAATCTCTTTTGGCTTGTTTTGAAGATGTTGTTACTGCAAATACTCTTAAATTAAGAAACGCAAATGCAATGGCTGCATCAAAAACTTCTTTTGTAAGTGCAATTTCATTGGTAGAAGAATCTTACAATTATCTTGTTTGTGATACAAGTGAATATCCAAAAGCATATATCGATTCAATTAAAGAAGTTGGGGATGTATACTTAGAAGGTGCAAAATTACTAAAAGATGCTATCCAAAACGGTGGCGTTTTCTATATACCAAAATCATTTGGCTTTATGGAGCCTGATGATCCAACCTTAGAAGAACTTAATAAGTGGCCAACAACTGAAGTTAATGCTGGGATGCAAATTGATTTTGGTAAATTCTTCCAAGCTGGATATTTATCAGACATCTTTGAAAGAAATGCTGAAGGAAAGATTGCCTTGTATATTACTACTGTTGGATGGGATTATTATGAAGAATGGGGAAGTGTCCTAAAGTGGCATGATGAACCTAAACTTATTTACGAATTTGTAATTCCTTTTACTTCATTTGATACAATAGAAGAAGATATTCAATTTGAAATTGAAAGAAGAGGAATTGATACTTCTCTAGTTGATGAAGTGTATTTGTCTTTAGCTCTCAAACTTGATGCTAAATTAGTAGATGATTTAGTAGGTAGTGCTTTTATGGAAGAAATGTTCGACATTACTTATTACAACGATGAATTGTATATTGAATTATATTAAAATCTAACTTACTAAAAAAAATAATTTTTGGCTTTAGAGAAATTTTGTTAAATCAATTTTTCTCTAAAGTCAAATTTTTTTATTGGAAATAATTTGAAAAATAAAATAGTTTTTATAATTTTAGTTTTTATTTCTCAATTTTCTTTTGCCTTAGAATTTGATTTTAATTTTACAAATCTTTGGGGTAATTCATCTGGTAATGCATTAAATTATAATTTTGAATTAAATCAAAATGCAGATTTTAAAAATCAAAATTTGTTTTTAGGTGTAAATTTTAATTTACTAAATTCAACTTTAGATTTTTTTCAAAATCAA
>JAXJWW010000077.1:0-24346 GCA_036307825.1 Treponemataceae bacterium
GCGCGTTATTTAAAGCCTATCGTAAATGCTTGTAATCTTTTAGCCGAAAATGTGGAAACGGTTGTAAAATCAGGGGATTTCCCTATTGTGCTAGGAGGCGACCATTCTATTGCTTTGGGAACTTTAGCAGGTCTTTCTAGTGCCTACAAAGGAACTGATAAACGAATTGGCGTTCTTTATGTTGATGCTCATGGGGATTTTAACGATTGCGAAACTTCTCCTTCTGGAAATATTCACGGAATGTGTATGAGTGCTTCTTGTGGTTACGGAATCCCAGATTTAACAAACTTATATTTTGAAGGTAGAAAAATTGATCCAAAAAATGTTTGTTATGTAGGGCTTCGGGATATTGATGTAGGCGAAAGAAAATTGATGAAAGAAGCAGGAGTTACTGCTTTTACAATGAGTGATATCGACCGAAAAGGTTTTGCAAAAATTTTGAATCAAATTGTGCTATTTTTCAAAACACATGCAGATGTTGTTCATGTAAGTTTTGATATGGATGTTATCGACCCAATGTTTGCCCCAGGTGTTGGTATTCCGCTTCCTGGTGGATTAAATTACCGTGAAGCACTTCTTTTAATGGAAGAAATGGCAAGTACAAAATTGGTAAAATCCGTAGAAATTGTAGAAGTAAATCCAGTTTTGGATGTGCGTAATCAAACTGCAAAAATGGCTGTTGAACTTTTGGCTCGTCTTTTAGGAAAAACAATTTACTAATTATTTACTCACCAAAAATTTGATTTTTGCGAACGGTTCCTAATTCATCAAGGCGAATTTCTAAATTTTCTTGTGATAAAGGTTGTGGAAAACTTTTAGAAAATTCATTTAAATCGATTAAAAATCTATTCATTGAAAAATGCTGAAAAACAAAAAATTTTTGATAAGCATTTTTTCCTTTTTCAGATTTTTGATACTCTTCTAATAAAATTTTTTTGTAATCTTCAAAAAGTCCTTTGTTTTTAACTTCTGCGTAGCCTACAAGCCACATTTTACAATCCAAGGCGATATGTAATTCCACAGTTTTTTTAGCAAACCAAATTTGACTTTCTTTTAAAAGATTTTTTATTTTTTCATTTTGATTTGATAAAAAAAGCAACTCTTTTGTTTTTGCTGTGTGAATTGGTGTTTTGTTCAAAATAATTACATTTTTTCTAAAATCGGTTTTAAGAATTGGATTTTTTTTGAAAAAGCCTTCTGCGATTTTTCCAGATTGACCAACAAGATATTTACGATTTATTTCTAATTGTTCATTTTTCCCTGGATTGTCTCCAATAACAATAAGTTTGATTTCATCTTGTTCTGTTATTTCATCTAGGGCTGTGTTGTAAACAATTGAATTTTCGATTTTGTATTCAGGAACTTTGTCTTGATTTGCAGAAATTTTTTGAAGTGGTTTTAGAATTTCGGAAAATTCATCTGTCCATTTTTGACAAATTTCCCGAAATTCCTCTCTAAATTGATAAAAGTCTTTCCACTGTTGTTGATTCATTTTTATTTAAATTTCATTGTTGCTGTGTATGTTGCAATGTTTTTTACATTGTCATAACGAACAACATCATCTTGGATTCTATTGTAAAAATAATATCCGTTTTCTTTTGTGAATGCAGTTGCTCTTTGATTGATTTTTTCGATTGTGTCAGCTTTATCAAATAAACTTGCTGGAATTGTGTAGATAAATCTTGCTTCGCTAAATTCTTTTATAAATTCAATAGTAAGTGAATCGATTTTTCCTTTTTCTTGAATTACATCTACACTTGGTAAATCTGCATAAGCAGCAAAGGCAAAAAAAGCGATGAATAGAATTAAAATAAATTTTTTCACTGATAATTTTCCTTAATTAAAAAATTTGATATTGGATTATTTTATCAACTTGTACAAAAAAATCAAGGTCTACAACATAAAATCCATTATCAATATATACCCGTGGATTTCCCGTAATATTTACTTTTCCTAACATTTCTTTGGGTTTGTTTTTTTCTATATCTCGTCCGTGATTTCTTACTGCATTTTTAAGTGCTTCTGCAAAAGCTTTTTTTATTCCTTCTTCTCCTTCAGAAACTTTACCTTTGCCTTTTCCACTAATTTTTTTAAAAATGACGGATTGTGTTTGCTTTAGTTTATTTACCATTTCTTTTGATAATTGATATTCTACCCAACAAAAAAGTTTATTATCTTGGAAATAAGGATTATTATAAGAAATGTTTTTATCATTTTTGCTAATATTGGGTCCGTCTACGGAAAATTCAAAATACTCGTTTACATTTCTTGTTTTATCGTAAGGAGTATAACTAAATTTCCATCCGTGAATAATTCCTTCAAAAACAAAGGGCGCGAGATTTTTTATTTCATTTACAGAATATTGGTAAAAAAAATCTTTAGAAAGTTCTTGTTTTGTAGAATTAGTTTCTTTTGTTTGTTCTGATAAATCTTGTAAAAGTTGAGGTTCTTGTTCAAGCAATGACCACATTTGAACTCGGATTTTTCCAGTTTGTGTGTGGCTAGTCATTTGAAAATTTTGCGAAAATAAATTTTGTGTTGTTGCAAAAAAAATAGAGAGAATAAAAAATATCGTTTTTAGTAGTTGTTTTTCCAAACTTTCCAAGGATTCACTCCCATTCTAATTAGGCAATAAAGCCATGCAAAAAGAAATCCTGCCAAGTGTGTGTAGTGTGCAATATTTGTTTTACCAGAAAACTGACTTACAAGTTCAAAAATTGTATATACAATTACTAAAACAGGTGCTTGCAAGGGAATTATTCCCCAAATGTAAATTGTTGAGCGAGGAAAAATTACTGCAAAAAGCAAAAGAATTGCATAAATTACTCCAGACGCTCCCATAAGAAAAACATAATATCCTCCTGTAAAATAATGAAAAAAGAAGGAAAAAACGCCACAAAGAATTCCTGTTAAAAAGTAAAACAACAAAAATTCTTTAGAACCTACAGAACGTTCAACTGTAATACCAAAGATTAAAAGTCCTAGCATATTTGAAAACAAATGACTCCAATTTGAATGGACAAACATATATGTTACAAACTGCCAGTACATTTTACCGTTTACAATATTGTAAACATTTAGAGAGCATAAAGTATACAAATTTGTGAATTTTTGTGAAATTACAAAAAAGAAAAGATTTATACCGATTAGTATTAAAGATGTATTGAGAAAAGTATATGAAAATGGTTTTCGTAACTTGCTTAGCAAATTTATTTACCTTGAACAGGTGGTGTATTTTCGTCTGCTAATGTAACTCTGTTTCGTCCATTAGCTTTAGATTGATACAAGGCTCGGTCTGCCATTTCAACTAGTTCTTTTGCTGTTATAGGATTTTCAACATCAAAAACAGAAACACCAATTGAAATTGTTAAACTCATTTTGTTGTTTTCGTAAACAAGTTCCTGTTCTGCGATATTTTTTCTGATGCGTTCTGCAACCATCATTGCTGCTTCTGCATCTGTGTTGTAAAGCATAACAACAAATTCTTCTCCACCATAACGACCTGCTAAATCTTGTCCTCGGATACTATCAAAGATAGAACGTGAAACTTTTTGAAGAACAAAGTCACCGCAAGCGTGTCCGTAAGTATCATTAAACTTTTTGAAGAAGTCGATATCAAGCATCAAAACTGAAATTGGCATTTTATTTAATGCTGAAAATTCTAGTTTTTCTGAAAGAACTGTAAAGAAGTAATGTTTTAGTTTTAAGTGTGTCATCATATCGGTTGTTGTTTGTTCGATAAGTGACGCATTATTGATAGCAATAGATGCAAGAGATGCAATTTTAATAATCTGATCTCTTTCATATTCTGTGTAATAACAGTTTTCATCATCAAGCATGATTCTATCACCAAGAAGCAAAATTCCGTTTAGGTGATTCTTAAGTTTTAGAGGAACTACAAGTGAAGGATTGAGTGATGAAATCTGTTTTAAAAGTTCACCCTTTTCAAGATTTGCCTCAAGTTCATCAATTGTAAATGCTTGGTTAGTTTCGCATAAATAAGAGATTATTGGATGATTTGTAGGAATTGTATATTCTAACTCCATATCAGGATCAAATCCACTATAGTTGTTCTCTAAAGTAAAACAATCTGAATCAAAACTTTTGAGAACAAACATACCAGCCCCTAATACACGCATTTGGCACATACAAGTATAGAGAATAGACTCAATCAAAGTTGAAAATTCTAACACCGAACAAAGACTCTTTGCTACTTCAATTAATTGACCGTAGTCATAGAGTTTTTTTTCGTACTCTTCAATTTGAGTTTCTGAGATAATTTTGTTGTTTTTAGTATCAAGTTTCTTATTCATGTTTATCAGTACTGTTAATTATAACATAATTTTTCATTATTTCAAGAAAAAAATTCCAAAGATTTATCTGTTTTTCTAAATTTTCTACAGAATCTCTATTTCTCGCTGTAGAAAATAGCATTTTTATATTACTTATGTTCTCTGTTTTAGATTTATGGGATTCCGATATCAAAGTTTGTAAAATTTCATACATATCTTTTAATGCTTTTACCTCTTTTCTTAAAAGGTGATAAATAACCGCATTGATTGTTTCAATTTTTTTAGTAAGTTTTTTTCCTAATTCTGCATTTTTGTGACTTTCGGTAGCAAGATTTTTTAAAATTGCTATATCAAAGGCTCCATCTTTTTCAAATTTTTTTTCAAATTCTTCAATTCTCATAAGAGATTCAGAACAAGTAAAAACTTTTGCGGAAAAATCTGTTTTGTATCCTTGATTTGCAAAAAATCCTTCTACAACAATATCATCAAGTAAAGCCTGAAGTTCATCTGGATAAAAATGCATAATAAATGTTTTTAAAACCATTGCCGGTGTTGTCCACAGTAAAGATGGGAAGCCTGCTGTTTGTAAGAAACGATTTGTATCAGCATTGTAATGTTTTAAATTTACAATTTGTTTACCTTCAAAAAGTGTTTTTATATCACTTTCAATTTTTTTATCTTTTATTTCACTTTGAATTCTTTCTATATTGGATGTATAGCGTTTTTGTAGGCGTATTGTATAAAGTGATATTTTATTATGGTTGTATTTTCCGGGCATTAATGTTAAATTCGGATTTTTTTTAATTATTTTTAACATTGAAAGTAATATTTCTTTATTGAAATATTTTTTTAGTACAGAAGATATTTTTTTTAGAGAAGACATAATCTGTTCGTGATATTCACCATTTATATTTCCGTCATTTTTTTGTTCGGCTAAAACAGTGATAACTCTGGCTTGTGTACTTGTAATCTCGTAATTTCCCACAAGAAAGTATAAGTCCATTAAAATTTCTTCGGTTTTCTCTAAATCAACACTTTTATATGTGGGATGAGGCATCAATCCATCAAACTCTTTGTCAAAAAGATGAATAGCATTCATATAGTTGAATCTACATAAGTCATAAAGTCTATCAATTTGACCAAGAACTACTTCGATTTTCTTAAATTCTGGTGTTTGTAAAAATTTTAAGATACTTTCTAGGTTTTTATTTTGTTCATCATAGGCTTTTTGTTGATTGGTTGCATTTATGATATTTTCTCGTAAATTTTCGTAGGAAAGATTTGCAATTTTTTGTTTGTAGTCACCTGTAAATCCTGTAGAAATCAATAAATCCATGTAATGATGAGCTGTTTGTGCATTTTCAGAATTTATTGTATTTTGTAAAATTTCTTGAATAAAGGCTGTTTCTTTATAGAGAACAAAAAAAGCGTTACCAAAATTTTCTGTAACTTGTCCATTTTTGTAGATTTCTGGCTTTATCATTTTTAAATCATTTTCTAACTTTCTGATGTCGAGTTTCATTTTAACATCTGGATTTGAGGAAAGAAAAACTGTTTCTATAAATTCAACAAGACTTTGAAAAAATGCCATATAAATCTCGTATCTTATATTTTACTTCTATTTTTCTTTGTTTACAAGAATGAAGAAAAGATTTTTTTATAATCTTCAAATGTTTGAGCTTGTACAATTTGACTTCTTATTTGGGAACTTCCTGGAAATCCTTTTGTGTAACAACAAAATCGTTTACGCATTTCTTTACAAGCTACTTCTTCATTTGAATCTCCAATTAAAATTTCTAATTCTTTTAAGCCTGTATTTATTCTGTGTAAAATAGAAACTTCTTGGTAACTTCCTTTTGTAAGCAAATCCTTTGTTTGATTAAAAATAAATGGATTCCCCATTGCACCTCGAGCAAACATAACTCCGTCGCATTTTGTTTGTTCTAACATATTTTTTGCATCTTCAGGTGAAAATACATCTCCTGAACCAAAAATTTGAATTTTAGTTTCTGTGGAAGAGTGTTTTTTATCTTTAAAAAGTTCTACAAGTTCTGCAAGGATTGACCAATCGGACTTACCTTCGTAACCTTGGGCTCGTGTTCTAGGATGAATTGTGATTGCACAAGCACCTGCCTCGTAGGCGGCTAATGCTGCTTCTTTCCATGTTAGGCTTTTGGCATCCCAGCCTGAACGAATTTTTACCGTAACTGGTAAATCTGAAACTCCACATTCCTTTGTAGCAAGAATTGCAGCTTTTACCATTTTGTAAAGTTTTTCTGGTTCTCGTGTTAGGGCAGAGCCTGCTCCTGATTTTATGATTTTGGGAACAGGACAACCTGCATTTATATCTAAAAGAGAAGGTGAATATTTTTTGATGATAAAAGAAGCTCCCTCAAAAATTGCAGTTTCATTTCCACCAAAGATTTGAACTGCAAAAAGAGGGTCGTTTTGAGCTTTTAACAATAATTTTTCGGATTTGTCTGAGCCACGATAAATAGCTTCGGAAGAAACCATTTCTGTATAGCCCATATCGGCACCGTTTTCTTTACAAATGTACCTAAAAGCTCTGTCTGAATACCCTGCAACAGGAGCTAAAAACAGATTTCCAGGTACTTGTAAACTTCCGATTTGAACATTGTGATATAAACTCATGCTTCTTGTGTAATTTTATTCTGGCAAACGGAAGAATTTACAACTATTTTTCCAAAGTTGTGCACTTAATTCCTCTAAATCCATATCCAAAAGTTCTGCAAGAAATTTTACAGTTGAAGGAGTGTAACAAGGCATATTTCGTTTACCTCTAAATTCTGCTGGAACCATAAATGGACTTTCTGATTCAATAAGAATTCTATCAACTGGGATATTTAAAACTGTGTCGTGTAAGTTACGAGCGTTTCTATATGTTAAATTTCCTGCAAAAGAGAAGTATACATTCAAATCCAATGCTTTTTTTGCATATTCAGCATCTTCTGAATAACAATGTAAAACTGCACCTGCATCAGGAATTCTTTCTGACAAAATATCAAAAATATCTTTTCCGGCTTCTCTATTATGGATTATAACAGGAACATTTGCTTTTTGTGCAATTTCAAGTTGTGTGATAAAAAGTTCAATTTGTGAACGTTTGTCACCAAATTTTTTGAAGTAATCTAATCCTGTTTCACCTAAGGCTACTACGTTAGGAAGTTTTAAACTACTTTCTACTGTTTGAATCCAGTCTTTTCCTGGAGTAGTAACTTCTGATGGAGATACTCCAACTGCATGGTAAATTCCATTCACTGATTTTAAATTTGCATATACACGAGTAAAATCATGAAGACTATTACATATACTTACAATTCGAGTAACATTAGCTTGTTTTGCTTCCTGTATAACACGAAGCTGCTCAATAGGGTCATCATAAATAAGCCCTATGTGGGCGTGAGTATCAAAAAACTGCATGGCTTTTTCCAAAAAAATGATGATAAGAAGTAAAATAACTTCTGTAGAAACAGAATTATGTGTTTTTTTAAACTGCTTCTACCGATAAGAATAGCATAGGAATTGTTAATCGTCAACAAATTATGCAAAATAATTCGAAGGTTTGACATAGATTATTTCATTATGGTATAATAAACTTTGAATTACTTTAGGAGAGTAAAAAGTGGCAAAGACACGCCGTTATAAACGTGTAGAAAAAGATTTAGTTTCCTCAATACTTTTAGGTCTTGCGTCTTTTTTCAAGAGAATTGGAAAAGGGATTAAAGGTTTTGTAGAAGCTGGTTGTAGAAAAATAACAATAATGATAGTGCCTCATTCTGAAAAGAAAGTTTTGAATTTTCAAACTTCTCTTTTTGCTTTATCTTCTGGAGTAATGGTTGTTATTGCTTTGGTTGTTGCATTTTTATATTTCAATACAAGTGTGATTTCATCAAGTGCTGAAATTGCTCGTTTAACAGAAGAAAATCGTAGAATTCAAGCAAGTTTAGATGAATTAAGAGATGAAAATAACAATCTTTTGCAAGCTGCAAAACGATTTCAAGATACTTTATCAAAATCATTGTCTTTGGTAGGAATTAAGCAAAATCTAGGAACTAAACAAAGTTCTTCAGTTGGTGGGGATTTATCTTCACTTTTTGATATGCAGGAACTTGCACAGGGTTCTATAAGAGAAGCTTCTGATATCAAGCAACTTACTTCATATTTGGACGGAAGTGTTCAGCCTTTGGAACAAATTGCAAAAATGCTTGAATCTCAAGGAACTTTATTTTCTGATATTCCTAGTGTTTGGCCTTTGAAAGGTGGTGTTGGACATATTTCTATGGCTTTTGGTCAAAATGCTCACCCTATCACAAAACAATGGTATATTCACAAAGGTTTGGACTTTTCAACTTGGCGTTCTGGAGATCCAATTATTGCAACAGCAAATGGTCAGGTTGTTACAGTTACTTTTGATAATGCTTTTGGTAACTATGTTATCATTAAACATAAACACGGATTTTATACACGATATGCTCATATGAATTCAGTTCGTGTAAAAAAGGGTCAATATGTTTCTCAAGGTGATGTTATCGGAACTTTGGGTAACACAGGTTTATCAACAGGACCTCACCTTCACTATGAAGTTCACATTGGTTCTGATGTTGTTGATCCTGCAAAATACATAAATGTAAAACTTTCCAAATAGGTAAAAATATGGCTTCTTTTACTGATGATATTTCTTTTAACACAATGGTAGGTCCAGGTGCTTTTGTAACAGGCGATTTAAAACTTGAAGGATTTACTAGAGTTGATGGTGATATTTACGGAAATCTTGAAACTACCGGAAAATTGATAATTGGCGAAAATGCTCGTATTCGGGGAAGCCTTACTGCAAAATCTGTAATTGTTATCGGAATTGTAGAGGGTGATATTCTTGCACCAGAAGGAATTCATTTGTTTTCTAGTGCTGTAGTTTTGGGGGATGTTATTTCTCGAAAAGTTAAAGCAGAAGAAAATGTAGTAATCGAAGGTTATTGTATTTCTATCGAAAATCCACAAGAATTTGAAGATGCAAAAAAACAATGGCTTGATATGAGAGCTATTTCTAATAAAAATTATTTTGGAAAGGTAAGATGAGCACAGTAGATTCTGTAAACAGTTCTCTTTATTTTAGTGCCACAGCTTTAGCCTCAAAAAATGTATCACAAAAAGAACAAGATTCAAAAACTGAAAAAACAAAAAAAACAAAATCCTTTGACAATTTATTTACTGAAGCTAGACAAAATATCGAATTAGATGTTTCTATTCCTGAAATTAAAGGAATGACTATAGAACAAGCAAAAGAGTTTTTGATAGACTCTGTTTATGCAGAAGGGGAAAATTTAAAGCAAAAACCAGTTGAAGAAAATCTAAAACGATTTAGAAAAGCCGTAACAAATTTTTTGAAATTTGTAGAAAGTCAATGTTACGATATTGAGGAAGAAAAAGGTATTCCTATTAGAACTGGGAAAGGGCTTATGCGAGTTACAAAGCAAAAAACTTATACCCTTGTAAAAGTAGTGGATGAAAAATTGGATAGTCTTGCAGCTGATATCCTTTTTAACCAAAAAGATCAAATTGCACTAGCTGCTAAAGTAAACGAAATATCTGGCCTTTTGGTAGATATTTTAACGTAAATCAAAGGGGATTTTACAATGAGCGGTGTTTTTCATAACGATATAGACCAATATGATGATAAGGAATTGCTTTCTCTTGAAGATGATGAACATGAATATCATGATTCAGCTTTTGATGGAAAATTTGAATATCCAAGTCCTTTGTATAAAGTAAAGCTTGAATATTCAAGTGAAGGAATTTACGCAACTGCAAAGCCAGAATTGAATTTACAAGCTGGTGATTATGTAATTATTCCAACTCGCTACGGAAAAGATTTAGCAAGAGTTTTGGGTATTAGTAAAGAACCTATCGGAATTAAACCTTCAGAAATTGTAGATGTTGAAAGAAAAGCAAATAATGATGATTTAATTAAATATGAATCTTTTAAGGAAAAAGAAGAAAAAGCATTTAAGATTTTTCAAGAAAAGGTAGAAGTTCATAATCTTGATATGAAATTGATAGCAACTCACTATCTTTTAGAAGAACAAAAAGTAATTTTCTTTTTTAGTGCTGATAATCGTGTTGACTTTAGGGAACTTGTTAAAGATTTAGTTTCTGTTTTTAAAATGCGTATTGAACTTAGACAAATTGGTGTTCGTGATGAATCTCGAATTACTGGTGGTTTAGGTGTTTGTGGTAGACCTTATTGTTGTCATGCTGTTTCTGATAGATTGCGACCAGTTTCAATTAGAATGGCGAAAGACCAAAATCTTTCTCTTAACTCAATGAAGATTTCGGGGCAATGTGGGCGTCTTTTATGTTGTCTTTCCTACGAATTTGAATGTTATACAGAAGCTCGTAAAAAACTTCCTACAGAGGGAATTAGACTTTACTACGACGGAACTAATTTTAGAGTTACAGAAATCAATCCACTTGCAGCAATGGTAAAAATGCAAGGTGACGATGGTCGTGTTATCGAAATCGCTGCATCGCGTTTTTCAAACAAAGATAACAAGTGGAGAATTACTGAATAAAACTGCTACTTACGAAATTACACAAACAACTGTTTTTGATTCTGGTGTAAATGGTTTTTGGGTGTAATCTTCGTAAAAGTTTATGCTAGAAAATCCTGCATCTTGTGCAAATTCTTTTATCTTTTCTGTTGAAATAGGAAGAACTCTTTGTCTTTGCAAAAGAGGTATTATTTTTTCTGAACTATTTTCAAGATTTTGATTTATAACATACCCATTGTTTTCAGTTTTTGCGATGCTTTCCATTATTTTGGAGCGAATGCTTTCTCTGTTTGGCAATTTAAATGTATTTTCGTTTTTGTATAAATCATAATTATACAATTGTAAAACAAGTGTTCCTTCTTTACTTAAAAGAAGTTTACAATCTGCAAAAAATTTTTTCATCAATGTTTCATCATAGATATAAATGAGTTTATCATTTAGACATGCGATTACATTATAAAAATTTTTTCCGAGGAAGTTTGTCATTTCAATTGTAGACATTTGAAAAAAACGAATTGCCATGTTCGGAAAACGTCTTCGAAGGTTTGCACTTTCCAAAATTTCTTTATTTGTGTCTAAACCAGTAACATCAATTCCGTTTTTAGCTAAATAACTTTCAAGATTTCCTGTTCCGCATCCAATTCTTAAAAATTTAGATGGGGCTGCATATTTTGTAAGCAAATCAGTAAAAAATCTTCTTTGGTTTTCGTCTGATGGATACAACTCGTCGTAATACTCTACTAAATTTTGCATATTACTCATACTTCTAGTATAAAGCAAGAATTTTTCGTTGACAACTATTTTTTTCTACTGTAATGTTTAAATATTCTAATATCATTTTTTAAGGAGATATGAATTTTATGAATAAAGGAATGAAAGTTCTTATTACTGTAGCAATTATTTTAGTTGTAGTTGTTGCTGGATTTAAGTTTTTTGCGGGAACTTATAACACAATGGTAGAAATGGAAGAAGGTGTTTTAAGTCAATGGGCACAAGTTGAAAACCAATATCAACGCCGTCTTGATTTAGTTCCAAACTTGGTTGCAACTGTAAAAGGTTTTGCTTCTCATGAATCAGAAGTTTTTACTCAAGTGGCAGAAGCTCGTAGTCAAGCTGGTGGTGTTATGCAATTGTCATCTGATGTTATTGATGATCCTGAAGCTCTTGCAAAATTCCAACAAGCTCAAAATTCTTTGGGTGGAGCATTGCAAAGACTTCTTTCTGTAACAGAAAATTATCCACAATTACAAGCAAACCAAAACTTTATGGCTTTGCAAGATGAACTTGAAGGTACAGAAAATAGAATTGCAACAGAAAGAATGCGTTTTAATGAAACTGTACAAGAATATAACAAATATATTAGATCTTTCCCAAAAAACATCATTGCAAATATGAATGGATTTGAAAAGAAAGCATATTTTACATCAACTGATGAAGCAAAAACTGCTCCAAAAGTTGAGTTTTAATCTGTAAGTTTATGAGAATAGAAAAATTAAAGAAAAAATATTCTTTTACTGAAGAAAATCTTAAAAAAATTCAAGATGCTGTGGCTTTAGCAGAAAAAACTACAGATGGAGAAATTGCACTTGCTATAACTCCATCTTGTAGCAATTACGGATTTTGGGAATTAATTTTTGCAGTTGTTATGGGATTGATAACTTCAGCTTGTTTACTTCCTTTTTCTTCAAAAATAAAAACTTTAATCGATTCAATTTATTGGGATATGAATGATTATCACTTTACTTTTTGGATTATGATGATTGTTTTTGTTTCGATTTTGTTTTTTTATCTTATTGCAAATATTCCATTTGTTGATAGATTGATAGTTCCTAAAAGAGCAAAAAAACGTGCAGTTTACAACAAGGCCATAAAAACTTTTGTTCATAGTGGGGTTTATAAAACAAAATCTAACACAGGTATTTTATTATTTTTTTCAGTTTTAGAACGAAAAATTCAGATTGTTGCGGATTCAGGAATTGCTAGTAAAATTTCTCCAAAAGTTTGGAAAGATTTAGCAAATTCTTTGGCAGAAGGTTTTAAGTCAAAAAATCCTACAGATACAATTGTAAAAGCAATTGAAGAATGTGGGCAAATTTTGGTAAAGGAATTTCCTGCACAAGATGAAAATCCTAATGAACTTCCAGATGGATTGGTTATTCTTGGGGGTGGAGAGTGAAAATAAACAAATATTTTGTATCAATTTTACTTTCTTTGTTTTTTGCTTCTTCGATTTTTGCTCTTTCTGTTCCAAATTTGACTTCTCCAATCGTTGATAATGCAAATTTGATTTCTGATGGAGTTGAGCAAAACATAAATAATCAATTGGAAGATTTAAGTGATTCTACTGGAATTCAATTGGCAGTTTTAACAATTCCAACTTTAGAGGGTGAAGTTTTAGAATCTTACTCAATGAAGGTTGCAGAAACTTGGGAATTGGGTTCTGTCGAAAAAGATACTGGTGTATTGTTGTTAATAGCTTTAGAAGAACGATCAATTCGAATTGAAGTTGGATACGGTCTTGAAGGTGTTTTAACAGACACAAAATGTGGTTTGATTATCCGTAATGTTATTGCTCCTGAATTTAGAAATGGAAATTACCAAGCAGGAATTGTAAACGCTGTAAATAACATGGTTGGTCTTGTAAAAGGTGACGAAAGTCTTGTTTCAAAAAGGGTTCTAAACGAATCTTCAGGTGATTCTGGTGCTTTTATTTTTATGGGTGTAGTTTTGCTTTATGGATTTATTTTTGTAATGGCAGTTATAAGTTCAAAAAAACGAGGTCCTAGAACAGGTACTGGTACAAGAACAACACCTTATGTTCATCATATTCCTAGAAACTTTGGCGGTGGTGGAGGAGGTGGCTTCTCTGGTGGCGGTGGAAGTTTTGGTGGAGGCGGTGCTTCTGGCGGTTGGTAAAATTATCAATTAAAACGAATTAAATGAAGAAAAACAGTTTCAAATTTCATCTAATTTTTGGAACTGTTTTTTTTATTTTACAAAATAATTTGTTCTAAATGCGATTTCTAGTTTTTCAAGTAATTTATTTTTATCTTTTTCAGAGCTAAATTGTGTTTGTGGAATCAAACAAGAATTTACTTGTCTGGATTGTTTTCTTATGTAATCTGTATAGATACTTCTTGAAACTGTGTTGATATGTGCAGGCATCCAAAGTCTATCATTTGCTGTAGAATAAAGCAATTCTGTATTTAATAAATATTCTTTTGCTTTTTCCACAGAAAGTTTTGCTTCTTCGCTTTTTCTATTTGCAAAAACTGCAACAGTTGCATCCGCGATTAATGTACTTGCAAGGGGCTCTATGGAAAGTTCTAGTCTTTGTGCAACACTTAAACTATTGTAAAAATAAATTGGTAATATTGTCTTTTTAACTTTATTACTTTCTAAAACTGAATATGCATCTTTGTAAGTGTAAGATTTTGGGTTTGTAATAAAAGTTTTATCATTGGACATTTCTTTTAAGTCTGATAAACCTTCATCGATTGTTAAAATGTTTTTTCCTGATTTGTTAATTTCTCTTACAAAACTTAATGTTGCAAAAGCCGCATCTTCATAGTATGCACCTGTTGAATATTCAAATTCTGTGTTGATTGGAGATTCTTTTTTGCTAATAACAATCCATGGATTATAACTTAACGGAATAAATCGAATATCGGATTTTTCTGTATATGATTTAATAGCTTTAAAAAGTGCAGGTGGATAATAATCTGTTATTGTATTCTTGACAGAAGATGTTTGTACTTCTGAAAGTAAGTTTTTAAGGTTGTATTTACCTGAAACTGGAATTTCAGCCCACAAAAGATTGTATTTTTCTGCTTGAAGAAAATAAGATTTTAACTTGTCATAACTGTTATATGTAAGAATTGTAACTTCTGGAATTTCTACTGTTCTTGCAATTTGAGGCAAATGTTGAGTCCATGCTTCTACAAAGCCTCCTTCACTAGGCAAAACAATTGCTGCTGTTCTTTTTGACAATGTTCCAGTTTGTAACATAAAGAATAATGTTGCCAGTAAAACAATTGTTGCAATGAGGAAAGACGTTAGGAGTATCATAATAGACTTTTTTGATCCCATAAGTATAATTATAACCTTAAATATGAAAAAAGTTCAATAAAAAAGATATACATATTTAAAAAAAACAGTTATAATATGTACAATAGAGATATCGTATGTAATCAATCTATTGGAGAATTGGGATGAAATCTATTTTTAAAATAAGTTTATTGGTATTTGTTTCTATTTTGCTTTGTATGCCTATATTTTCTCAAAGTTCTAGTGCTTTTTCTCAAATTGATGAAGCTATAAAAAATAAAGATTCGAAACAAATAAATTCTTTTCTCGATAAAAATAAGAATTCTCGTTCTTATGATGAATATGAATCTTATATTTTAAAAAAGGCCCGAGAACTTTTAATTACAAATGAATTGGACTTGGCTGCGGAAATTTCTTTGTCAGTAATTGATCATAATCTTGATAACTTTGATGCTGTTGCTTTGTATACTTCTATTGATACTGCGATAAAAGCCCGAGATGCAAAAATCAAAGCTGAAGAAGAACGCCGTCAAATTGAAGAAATGCGTACTATGGCTAATAATGCAAAAGAACAAAAACAGATAAAAAAAGATTATCAAACAATTAGTAATACCTCTTCTGGTGAAACAGTTTATCTTGATACAAAATATAATACTCACTATGTACCACTTTCTTGGGCTGTAAATATTGGTATGGCTGAATTGGGTTTGATTACGGATCCTAACGAAGTTGATATAAAATTTGGACTTTCATTATTTGGAAATGTTTTTTATCATGCTGAAGATTTTATTATCGGAGGCGATGCCTTTCTTGATTCTGCGTTATTTACTTTTGGAAGCCACGCTGAAGAAACTCAAAATCTTGATTCCACAGCAAAAATTTCTTTTGCTTTTAGCCATGAAAATATAATCAGAAATTTATATTTTAGACTTGGATTTTTAGGGTACTTTTCAAATCATCCAGAAATGAGTTTTGTTCCAACTCCATTCTTTAGTCCATCTGTAGGAATTGCTTACAGAGATATTGAAATTGGAAATGTTTTGGCTGAACTTTCTGCAGATTATTTGGTTGGTCACCTTTTTTATGATAAAATTAACTTTTCAATGGATTTTTCATTAAACTTTTCTCTAATACTTTCCGATTTAGATAATGTGGATGTTGGTGTAAATTTGGGTGTTCGTGATGTAGTTTTCGGAATGGAAGACGGACTCCAGAACCAATTGAAACTTATCATAAGTATTGGAGTTATCAATAATGACTAAGAAAATAGGTGTTATACTTTTTTTATCTCTATTGGTGTTATTTTTAGGATTTTCACAAAGTGCACTGGTTGAGCGATATTTGACAGCTGCAAATAATAGTTATTCTCAAAAGGATTATGCAAAAGCATTTGATTATATCAACTATGTTTTTGGACAATATACATCAGAGAATGTTCCTCAAAATGTAGAAATTTTGGCAGAAACAATTTATTACGATTACTTACAAGAAATTAGGGATAAAAAAGATACAGACGCTTTTGCAAAAGTAAAAGAAAAGCTTCTTGAATATCCTACTTTGTCTTCAGAAAGAGTAAATCGTTTAGTTCGTACATTAAATACAATGGAAACTCAAGACCAGCAATGGGGACCATCAGTTTCTGTAAGTTCAAATTTTACATCAAAAGAAGCTGCTGAATATCAAGCAAAATTAGCAAGAGCTCAAGCACAATTAGAAGCCGTTGAAAAAGCTCTTGCAGAAGCAAAGCAAAATAATCAAAAAGATAGAGCAGAAGCTCTTCTAAAAGAACAAGAACTTTTAGAAAAAGAAAGAAATATTTACTCAGATGCCATTGTAAAAAGCAATCAAACAATGAAGTCAAATACAATTATGATTGCTATTATTGCTCTTTGTCTTGTTGGAATTATTATTGGTGGCGTAGTTGTAATTGTTTCTGTAACAAAAAAATCAGAAGAATCTGTGCGCCGTCAACAAGAACAATTTGAAGCGACTTTACAAATGGTTGCTCAACTTACTCGTAATCAAAAAGAAGCAGTTCATATTGCACAAATTTCAGATGTTTATAATTCTGAATTTGGAGAATCATCACCAAGAGTTACAGCATCTTTACCTGATGTAGAACTTACAGATTCAGAACATCAAGAATTAAAGAAACTTGCTGCAAAATGTAAAGAAATTGGTGCAAAAATTGACCTTTATACATCTCGAAAAAACAACTCAAAAAATGTTTCTGAGATGGTTTTCAAAATTGCAAACGGATTGGAACTAAATTCTTATGAATCAATGTTGTATTTCTGTGCCGCAATGGTTTACGATATTGGATTCTTATCTGTAAATTCATCTCTTTTAACAAGTGAAAGTCTTACAGATGAAGAAAAATATCAAATTCGTAGTCATGTAAAGTTAGGTGCTGATAAAATAGATTTTGTCCCAGAAAAATACAGAAGTGTTTTCTTGGATGCAATTTTGATGCATCATGAAAATATGGATGGAACTGGATATCCTGCAGGTGTTCAAGGAGAGAAAATTCCTCTTATTGCCAGAATCATCCATGTTGTTGAAAGTTTTATAGCTTTGATTTCAAGAAGAAATTATCATGGAATTTTTGATAAAGAATCTGCTATTAAAGAACTTAGGACAAGACCAAATTTCTACGATCAAAAAATTGTTGATGTGTTGGATTCTTTAGTTTAATTGAATTTTTCAAGGTCAGATTTTCTTGTGAGAATCTGACCTTTTTTTAATATTCTTTTAAAAGTTCAGGAATTTCAAATATTGAACGAATTGTTTTAACTTTTCCACTTGTTAAAAATGGTTGGTCTTGAAATTCTAAATTTCTATCTACGAGAACAGGTTTTCCGCCAATATCTAAAAAACCTTTTACATACTTTGGATGGTCATCAAAAAATAAAGTTTCTTCTAAAGTAAAATTTTCTTTTTCTAAAATATTTAAATACGCTTGTGGATGAGGTTTTCCTTTTAATTGATTTTCAACAATTCCATAAATATTTGTAAAACAGTCTTGTATGTTATAAAACTCTAAAACTCTTTGTGCATGGAATTTTGGTCCATTTGTTAAAATTGCTTTGGGTAAATCTATCGAAGTTAAAAGTTCGCGTAATCCTTGAATTTGTGGTAATTCATTTATTTCTTCTTCTGGATGAACAGAAAATAAAAAATCATTGTAATTTGTAAGATTATGTTCTGTTGAAAGCCATTCTAAAGTACTTCCATAATGAGGAAGGCGTTGAGAACGCAAAACTTTTGCTTCTTCAAAAGACAAATTCAAAAATTTTGCAACAAAACTTATCATTCTTTGGGGAATTTGTTGATTGATTAAGGCTGTTGAAGGGTAAATTGTGTTATCTAGGTCAAATATCAAATATTTAATCATAACTAAAAGTTACTTGTTCTTTTATTTACTGTCAATAATAAAATTATAGATAATTGTTTTTTTAGGTTTTATATGTTAGTATTTAAACTTAAGAAAGCATTTTTATCAAAGATTAATTTATAAGGAAGGATGAAATGGAAACAGCTTCATTAAAAGACAAATATGGATATATGTTTGCCGATCTTGCAAAATATGGAAAAGCTGCTAGTGTAATTGACGAAACAAATGTTTATCAAGAGGCAAATGAATTTACAAGACCTCTTCTTAATAAAATGTTAGAGGAAAACCTTTTGCCTGGTTCAAAAATTGAAGGCTTAGAAAATTTCAAAGATTTTCTTGCTCAAATTAAATCTGCTAAGCGTGGTTTAATTTTGATGGAACATTACAGTAATATGGACCTTCCTGCGATTATTTATCTTTTGGACAGAGATGGTGGCGAAGAAGGAAAAGAACTTGCAAGTAAAATCGTTGCTATTGCTGGAATGAAATTAAATGAAGAAAATCCGATGGTTCGTTCTTGGGCAGAAGCTTTTACTCGTGTTGTAATTTATCCAAGTCGTTCTTTAGCAAATCTTTCAGAAGAAGAAAGAGAAGCAGAAGAAGCAAAAAGTCGCAAAATCAATATGGCTTCTATGCGTGCAATGGATAAGTGTAAACGAGAAGGCAAACCTATTTTAGTTTTCCCAGCAGGAACAAGATATCGTCCTGGAAACCCAGAAACAAAAAAGGGTGTGCGCGAAATTGATTCTTACCTACGAATGTTTGATATTATGATTTTTGTTTCCACAAACGGAAACTGTTTAAGAATCAATCCTGAAAATCCAAGTGATATGCTTGCAGATTTAATTCATCCTGATACAGTAATCATGTCAGCAAGTCCTGTTGTGGAATGTAAAAAATTTCGCAATGACATTTTGGATACTTTGGAAGATTACGAAGGTGATAAAAAATTAGTAGTTGTTGACAAAGTAATGGAAGAATTGAATAAACTTCATGAACAATATCGCCCAGAATACGAAAGAGTTTACAAAGAAACAACTGGTGAAGAAGTAGATATCGATCAGGGCTAAGAAAATTTAGAAATTTTCAAGAAAAGATATTTATAATAAAAAAATAAACCGTAGTTATCGGCTTGACGAAACGCAAGACGCTAATAACTGCGGTTTTTTTTATACAATAATTTTTATGTAGAATTTTCTAAGCACTCTTGCCTTGGGAAGAAAGGGTGAATTAAATTAATTTACACACTTCATCAATATCTTTTAAAATTCTTTTCGATAGTTCTTCTTTTAAGGAATTTCCATAGATTTTTACAAAAGTATTTTGAGTCGCTTGTGGGCTTCCTCGTTCATTAAAAAGTGTTGAGACAGGAATGTTTAGTGCAGTTGCAATTTTATCAATAGTTTCAGCTGAAGGAAATCTTTCTCTTGCTTCCATATCGCCTATATAGGATGTACTCATTTCAATTATTTCTGCTAGTTTCTCTTGCGTTAATCCTGCTTGTTTTCTGTAATATTTTAAATTTTGAATAAAAATATGCCGTATTCCCATAAAATTATTTTGTATCATTTTGATAAAAAATATTATTAACTTAAAAACAAATTAAATTAAAATACTTGTAAATAATGAGTTTTAGAATATAATAAATATGACTAAAACACAGAAAGTATGATTATTTTGCTTAGATATGTGTTTTATCGTAAGTTTTGTAATGCAAAGAGAGGTGTTATATGAAAAGAATTTCATTTTTGATTTGTGTATTGTTTTATTCATTTTCTTGTTTTGCAAAACAAGATTTAGATAGTACTTTGATAAATATTTCAAATGATATTATTTTTCCACTAGAAAAAGGTTCGATTATTTGTGTTTTGAATTTTGATTCTCCTTCTTCTGAAATGTCAGCTTATATACAAGATGAATTGACATCTTTAGTTGCTTCTTCTGGCAGATTGAAAATCGTAACACGGGCTCACATGGATAAAGTTGAAAAAGAATTAAATTATCAACTTACTGGTTATGTAAGTGATGAAACCGCTTTGGATATTTGTCAGAGGTTGGGTGCTCAATCTATTGTTTTTGGTCAATTAAAAGAATTGAATAACAAATATATTTTACAAGTAAAAATAATTGACGTAGAAAGTGCAGCATATCTTCTATTTAAAAGTTATCAAATTGACAAATCTTCAAAATCTGAGCAGTTGCTTGGAAGAGCAGCAATTTATAATAAGGCTGCTTTAGGATTTGGATTAGATGTAAACAAAAATTCTCTAGCAAGTATTGGACTTGGTGGTGGTTTGTTATTTGATTATGCTTTGTTTAGAAATTTTGCTATTGGATTAAAAATTCTTGTTAGTGGTGATTTTTTTGAAAAACAAAATGAAATATTTACGATAGAACCTCTTTTTTCAACAAGATTTTATGTAGTATCTCCTTCTGGAGAATCTGTAACTGGATTGTTTATAGAAGGTGATATTGGAGCATCGTTGATATTTGCAAATTCAAATTTAAACTACAGTTTAAATGCTGGAATAGAATTAGGTTTTAGACAAGGAATTGATTACTTTTATTTTGAACCATTTATTCGTGGTGGATATCCATATTTATTTGGTGCAGGAGTAAGTTGTGGAGTTAGATTTTAAATTTGGAGGAGTTATAATGAAAAAAAAATTAAATTTTGTTTTGGAAATTCTTATTAGTGTAATATTCCTATCTTGTGAAAACCCTTTGTTTGTAAAAATTACAAATTTGTATAATGTTGACTTTATTACAAATGGTGGAAGTGAAGTAGCTTCAATGAGAACTTCAGAAATAACTCAAAATCCTATAACAGAAAAGCAAGATGCTGTTTTTGAAGGATGGTATACAACTTCAACTTTTGTTGGTACTGCTATTGTTATTCCTTATGAGGTTACAGAAAATATTTGTTTATATGCAAAATGGAAGGAAAAATATACTGTATATTTTGAAACAAATTGTAATCAGCAAATACAAAGTTATAAAACCTTTATTGTAGATTCAATCCCTGTTATTGAAAGAGATGGATATTATTTTGATGGTTGGTATACAAATCAAAATTTTACAGGAGAAAAAGTTTCTTTTCCTTATTCACTAAGTCAAAATACAACTTTTTATGCAAAATGGATACAAGAACATAATGTAAGTTTTGAAAGTAATGGAGGTACAAAATTTGATTCAATAAAAACTCATGAATTAACTTCTTTACCTCAGCCTATAAAAGATGATTGTGTTTTTAATAGTTGGCATTTGACTCCTGATTTTTCTGATTCTGCTATAACAGTTCCTTATCAAGTTACAAAGCCAATTACACTTTACGCAAACTATAAACAAAAATATACAGTATCATTTAATACCAATGGTGGTTCTGAAATTGACTCAATTAGATCGGTTGTAATTCCTGAAAGTCCAAATACAACATTGCAAAATCATTATTTTGTTGGTTGGTATGAAAAACCAGAACTTACAGGATTAGAAGTAGAATTTCCTTATTCAGTTACAAAAGATATTACTCTTAATGCAAAGTGGCAACCAACTTATGCTGTTAATTTTGAAACAAATGGAGGAACTTCAATTCCTTCATTTAGAACTATAGAATTAACTGAACTTTCTGAACCAACAAAAACAAAACATACTTTTGCTGGTTGGTATACAGATTCTGAACTAACTAAAAAATTAACTCTTCCTTTAGTGCTTGATGATGATATCACTCTGTATGCAAAATGGATAGAAAATTATACTGTTATTTTTGATTCTCAAGGAGGAAGTGAAATTCCGTCTGTTACTTCTGCCTATATTGAATCAGAACCAATTCCTACAAAGATAGACAAAACTTTTATGGGTTGGTATACAGTTCCAGAATGTAATGATGAATACAAAGTTGAGTTTCCTTATAAAGTTACAAGTGATGTAATTTTGTATGCAAAATGGGTTGCTCAAATGTGGACAATTACATACAACTCAAACGGAGCAACAAGCGGAACTGTTCCAGAACAAATTTTTGTGGAAAAAGGAAAAAGTTTTACAGTAAGTGCAAATACAGGAAAATTAACAAAACCAGGCTATGCATTCACAAAATGGAGTACAAGTTCTGATGGCCAAAGTGGTTCAAGTTATTCTGTAGGAGAAACTGTATTTCCTTCAAAAAATTTAACTTTGTATGCACAATGGGGAAAAGATTATGCTGAGATGGTAGATGTTGCTGGAGGAACATTTTATTTTGGTGATAATACTTCTGATGGTACAACTGATGTAAAAGTTACGCTTGATTCATTTAGAATTGCAAAATATGAATTGACTTATGAACTTTGGCTAGAAGTTTATACTTGGGCAAAAGAAAATGGATATGTTCTTTATCTAGCAAAAAAAGGATATGCTGAAAATGATAAATATAAAAGTTTTGTACCAGCAACAAATATTAGTTGGAAAGATGCTTGTGTTTGGTTAAATGCTTACAGCGAATATAAAGGCTTTGAACCAGTATATTACATAGGACGTTCTGTATTTAGAGATGTAAACTCTTCTGGTACTCTAGGTATGAACACAACAAAAAATGGTTTTAGACTTCCAACAGAATGTGAGTGGGAATATGCTGCAAAGGGTGGTCCTGAGCAAAAAAATTATATGTATGCAGGAAGTAACGTCTTGGATGAGGTAGCTTGGTATTATTTTAGAATAAGTGGTATGTTTTTTTGGAATGGTTATTCAGGTTACGCTTCTAAAACTAAGGTTGAAGCAGAACCTGTAGGTACTAAAAATGCAAATTCGCTTGGAATTTATGATATGACGGGGCTTTCAGAAGAAATCTGTTTTGATGACATTGAATTATCTAGTGGCGAGTATAATAATCCGATAGGAAGTAGTAGCACTACTAGAGGTGGCTCATGTTATTTTCATTATTCAGAAGACGCATTTTATAATTTCAATGAAAGCGATAATTCTATAGCATATAATACAATTCGTGTAGCACAAAATGCACAATAAAAATATATTTTTTGGAGGATTTTATGGAAAGAGAAAATGATTTTGGAGTTTTTGCTGTAATGTATGTAAAACAATTAATTGAAGCAAATGAAAGACCGTCCATAGATGGATGGAAGAATTTTATTTATATGCAAACTAAAAATGAAAACAAGGCAAATAAAGGTTGCCCTAGAACTGCTTTTTTAGGATTATGTGAAGAAGGTTATATAAAAAATATTCCAGTTGGAATGTATTTGAATAAAGTAAATTGTAAAAATAAACAATATGCCATTGCAGCTATTGAAATTTTAAAGAAAGATGATAGCCTAAAAAATAATCCTAAAAAATTATGGGAATTAGTACCTAATCATCCAAATTCACATAATGGTCAAATGAATGTAGTTTGCTCCCTATGGAATGCGAATTTAATCGTAAAATAATTTAAATTAGGAGTTTTTATGTGGATATGGTTTATTTTTAGTAGTTTTATAGGTATAGTAATATGGATTTTATCATGTGTGTTTGTAACATACTTAGCCTATATAACTAATAGAAGATGGGTATTGTTTTTAATTCTTTGTATTCTTCTTAGTCCTTATGTAACTTTATTAATTCTTTTGATTATATTAGCAGCGGGAACAGGAGAAATTGAGTATAGAAAAAAAACAGAAGTTTCAGCATACGATAATAAAAAAGAGGAAGATTTTGTTCCTTTACATTTAAAAGGTTTTACAGAAGAATCAAGGAAAGAAGAGTTACTTTCAAATATTCCTTCATTTTCAGAAAGATTTCATAGAGAAAGAGAAGATGATTAACTGTTTATAGTATTTATTTTTTAATTAATATGATTGTATTTTATGTCTGTTTGAAACGAAGCATTTTTTATAAAAATCAATAAGTTTTTAAGTTTTCAACCGAAAAACTTATTGATTTTGCAAAGTTTTTAAGTTAAAATATAAAATATGTTAGATGATGTAAAACTTTTTAGGTCGATTTTTATAGAAAATCTCAAAAAATTCAAAGATGAACAAATTATAAAAATTTTATGTGGCGTTCGTAGATGTGGA
>JAXJWW010000078.1:0-2215 GCA_036307825.1 Treponemataceae bacterium
ATATAGTGCCATTTTTCTCTCCTACGAATTAATTCCTTAATTCGAATTCGCTAGTTATATTTCTAGTTGTTTTCTTAACGGCAAATTTCGTTCACCACTTTAATATTTTTTTTTACGGTGACCAAATGAAGCGGACCTTGGTCACATTTGTCTAAAATTATAAATGGCTGTAGTTAGCGTACAGTCTGCTTTTTAAAAAACGAATTCTTTCTTGGATTTTTTTGGGATTGGCTCTTTTATTTGTTGGTAATTTTGGATGATTTATTCAGAACAGAGCAAATAATTTTAAGCATCCGACTTGATGCAATTATTCTCCATGAAGTAATCTATTAGTACTTTAAATGCTAGGTATATATCACTAGCAAGAGCCTGACGCGTCATTTTAAAGGATAAAGGTTTTCGTTTTTCAGATGTTTCTGTTCTGAATCGAGTTCTTCTAAATCCTTCTTGTGACAGTCTTTGTCGTGCATAGGATGTTACATTGTAAAGAATTTTGTTCTTCGCAACTGTAGCACAGATATTGTCTTTATTGCATAACGCCTGATTATCCTGAAGGAAGAAACAATCCAAAGTATTATGATGTGTTTCAAAATACCAGCGAACACCTATGGAATGAATCAACTGTCGGAAGTTTTCATGAGTTGGCTCAAGTGATGAAATGTAATATCGTTCTGTTTTTACAGCTCTTGGCTGTTTATCAGGAGTCGTATTACGGGCACAATATTTAGATGTCTTTTTTAGAACCTTGATGATTGTAGCTGCATTACCGTAATGTTTTCTGATTTCATCTGGAAGCATTTCTGCATTCAACATCATAAATGATGTTTCTTCTAGTCTTCCTGATATTTTTTCTAAAGAATCATGTGTGAACAATTCACTGTTTTCTGAATTGTCATTGAATGCTGTTTTTATTGCATCTCTTAGCCATTTATTTCCGTTATTTGATTTAACAGGAAAGAGCCAATCGATTTTTCTAGAATCTAAATATCCTATGAGAATATCTCTGAGGTTTAATGCATCTGCATAGAATATTGCATCTTCTTCAATGGTGATTTTATCAAGAATATCAATGAAGGCTTGTACTTCCTGATTTTTCTTGTGTACAGTCTTAAAACCTACAACAGTTTGATTGTCACAATCATAGATGCTAACTCCATGACCGCCTTTTTGCTTGCGACTTAAAGAGCCTTCTCTAAAGGTTGCTCTTAGCTCCTGACCATCTCCACCAAGAGTCTTTCTGTAATGCTGTGAGTCATAGTCTTTGTTCAGAATCATCTCAGCTATACATGTTTTTATCTCATTGAAGTATTTGATAAAAATCGAGTGCATAACATCTTCAGGAACAAGTTTACGAATAGTTCTCACAGTTTCATCTGAAATCATGTGTTTTGGTGAAGGCATTCCAGGAATTAAATACTGCAACTCCATGTTGTTGAAAAACCAGAATTCTGCAATTTCTGCATCATCATTACAGTTGCACATTCCTGCTAATAATACAACAAAGAGAACAACAGCAATGTTATATGTAATTAGTTCTTGATCCCTTGTATCAACATCCTTAACTTCGTTGTAAATGTTATCAAGGATGTTGTAGATAATTTGATACTTTGGATTACGTTTATAAAAGCGTTCTGCTTTTATTTTTGCAAGTTCCCATTTATCAAGCTGATCTTCAATTTCGAATTCACTTAATCCAAAAGCTCTGAATACTTCGATATATTCCTGCTCATAATCAATTTGAGGTTTAACAGGTGATGAAAAGCGATTAGAAGAGCGTGCAAGCTCCTCTAATTTTTCAGATACAATGAATTCGCTTTCCATAATTGTTTTTCCAAATCCTAAACTATCATTATTTGATCAGATTTATCCTCAAAAATCCAGAAAATTATCACACCATGATCCTTGAATCACAAAAAAATTGTACACCGTGATCCTTAGCTCAAAAGAATTCGTTTTTTAAAAAGCAGATTGTAAGTGAATTACAACCTTGGTTAAACTGTGATCAAAGTCCGTTTCATTTGGTCACCGTAATGTTTTATACTTAACTTTATTTTTTTCTGTACAGAATATTTCTATAGGGTCAAAAGAGCAAACATCAAATGCATTTCCACTATTCTTCGTAATAGGGATAACTTTGTCATTGACCAAAGCAAATATATTACATCTATTTTCTACAGCAAATAAAGTAAGAAAAGCAGTTTGGCCTTTTGTACCA
>JAXJWW010000079.1:0-2731 GCA_036307825.1 Treponemataceae bacterium
CCCATTCTGCCTATAATATAAGGTGCATAGGCGTGAAGAATGGCGTTTATTTCATCCACTTTATCTCCGTTTTCAACTATTATACTTACAATTGCAACTCGTTTTTCCATAAAAATCTCCTTGAAAATAAATTTATAAAAAAATTGTTTTTCATAAAAATAGAATTAAAATCAATTTTAAAATTATTAAATGGAATTTTTGAAAAACTAAATTCATCACCAAATGAAAAATTAAAATTAAAAGAATTACTTAAAGATAAATTTGATAAACCATTGACAGAAAAAATAAAATCTAATAAATAAATTTTATCAAAATTATTTACAACTTGATTTGACATTTGCGAAAAATAAACAGAAGAAAAAGACTTTCCCAAAAATTCATTAAAACCAAAATCTTCCTCTTGAAAATAAATATTCCAAAATAAAATATCATTCATATTTCTAAATAATTGAGAAGTAAAATCTTTTTCGGGATTCAATTTAATTGAAAGGCTAAAATAATTTGATTTTGAAAACACATTTTGAACTAGAAAAAAAATTAGTAAAAATAAAAAGGAATTTTTTTTTAATCCTTTTAACATCATATTCTAAATGTAATTCTTAAAAATCAATATTACAAACTAGAATAAAAAAAAGCTGCTTCAAAAAATCAAGATAGAAATTTTGAAACAGCTATATTTTTTTTCAAAAATAAAATTTAAATTTCCATATTCATAACACGACGAACTTCATTCAAAGTTTCAACAGCCATTTCTCTTGCTTTTTCAGAACCTGTTAAAAGAACTTGTCTGATATAATCAGGAGCAGCTTCTAAGCGTTTTCTTTCTTCACGCAAAGGACGAAGTTTTTCGTTCAAGCTTTCTGTTAGCATATTTTTAAGCATACCGCCACCACCGTCACCAATTTTTGCAGCGATTGCTTCTGGTGCTTCATCAGTACAAAGTGAAATCAACATAAGAAGATTTGCCACTTCTGGACGATTTACTGGGTCATAAGTGATAAATCTTTCACCATCTGTTTTTGCTTTTTTGATAAGTTTTGCAGTTTCATCTTCTGTAGCACAAAGCATAATTGCATTTCCTCGGCTCTTACTCATTTTTTGAGTTCCATCCAAGCCCATAATATGAGGAGTTTTACTCAACAAAACTTGTGGTTCTGGGAAAACTGGTTTATCTGGTGAAAATTTTTCGTTAAAGCGACGAGCAATCAAACGAGTCATTTCAAGATGTGGAAGTTGGTCTTTTCCGGCAGGAACAAGATTTCCTTTACAATAAAGAATATCAACTGCTTGATGAACAGGATAAGTATACATTCCAGCATTTACAGTTTTAAGACCTGCTGCTTGAATTTCTTCTTTTACTGTTGGATTACGATTTAATTCAGCATTAGAAACCAAAGTTAAAAAAGGAATCATCAACTGATTTGCTTCTGGAACATAACTATGTGGATAAATGATAACATCGTCACTTGGAACAATTCCAGCTGCAAGATAATCGATTACAAGTTGTTTTGTATTTTGTGAAATTTCTGAAAATGCATCATGATCAGTTAAAACTTGATAATCAGCAATCAAAATACTTGTAGGAACCCCCATTTTTGATAATCGCACACGATTTTGCAAAGAACCAAAATAATGTCCAATATGTAATCTACCAGTAGGTCTATCCCCTGTAAGAACTCTATATTTTTTTGGATTTACTTGTAAGTCTGCTTCGATTTTTTTACTTGTTTCAAGAGCAGCTTGATAAGTATCTGACATAAATTCACCTCTTAATAATGATAGGTATATTATAAAACATCTTGAAAATATTTACAACTTATTTGCATAAAAATCCCAGCCAGGACGATATTGTAACTTTTAAATATTTGTGGGCAAAAAACACGCAGAAATAAATAGTTTAAATACAAATTCAGACAGAACTTGCTCTCAAGGAAAAACGCTCTTCCTCGCTAGTGCTACGCTTCGCTTGCAAGGTTTTAAGTAAGCCTACGGCTTACAATCAAGTTTTGTTTCACAAAACTTGCGGCTATTTTATGTACATTCAAAAATTTTATCAATTCCGTTAATAAGCGAATTTGTTTTCGTTCTTTTTTGCAACGATATGTAAATTTACACGATTGTCTGGCTGGGATTTTCTACGAAGCGTTTTTTGGGTAAATATTTTTTTAGTGTTTTATTGGAAAAGAAAATGAGCGAAGATGTAGAAATACGAATTGTGAGTGCAGAAGTGGCAAGGTTTCGTTGTGTCATGCTGAACTTGATTCAGCATCTATCTAAACAGATTCCGAATCAAGTTCGGAATGACAGAATTATTCGCAAAAAAAAGCCGACTTTTCGTTAGAATTGTCGGCTTTCAGTACAGAATAAAAACTCTATTTAGCTTTTTCCATTACAAGACTTACATTGATTGTTTCAACGGCATTTTCAATGCTGTCGTATATAGCGTTTACTGATGTTGCGTCTGTTAAATCAAGTAGGCCATTTTGTGCCATGATTGTTGATTGCATATTTCCGAAGAAGTTGATAAATGCGTAAGTTGGCATATACATGTGCATTTGACTTGCATCTGCATCTTGGAATGTGTAAAGATCAATGTCTTTCAAAAGAGCATTTTTTTGACTCATTTTTACTGTCATTTTGTTTCCGTCTACTACGATAGGAGCTTCAAGAGAATTGTTTTTGCCATTGTAAAAATAGTTGTATCTGATTGTGTTTGCATTTGGAAACTCAA
>JAXJWW010000080.1:0-10256 GCA_036307825.1 Treponemataceae bacterium
CGTTTTACAGCTCCGGCTAGAATAGAGCATTTAGGAAATATGGCAGAAGAATTTGTATCCTTAGGTAACCAAACTGGAGAAGGTTGGTTCTTAACAGCTGAAATGGTAGAACTTATCAATGAGGGCGTTCCTTCAATTGCTTGTGTTCAGCCATTTGCTTGTTTGCCAAACCATGTAACTGGAAAAGGTATGATAAAAGAACTTCGTCGCCGATTCCCAGAAGCAAATATTTCTGCAATCGACTACGATCCAGGTTCAAGTGAAGTAAATCAGCTTAATCGCTTAAAGTTACTTCTTTCAAATGCTCCAGAAGGAAGACATCCTGACGAAAAACATGAATAAATTTAAATTTGCCGTAATATTTACAATAATTCTCTGTATTTTTTCTGTTCAGATTTTTGCTGAATATTACGGTAGAGATATTCCGGACTCTTCAGAAATTAGAAAATCGCTAGTAGAAAGATGGTTTACTAGCGATTTGAAATATTTACGGTTAGAAGAATCCCAAGTTTATAAAACTTCTGCAGGGGATGTTTTTCAAGTTCGATTAGAAGAATTTGATGATTCCTTTGCTGTTATTGTTGCACCTCGTCAACCGATGTTGGTTGATTTAATTTCAAAACGAGAAACTCGTACTGTAACTTTAGATGTCTATCCTTATGATTTAGCAGGAAGTTGGATTTTATTTAGAGATAAAAAAACTGGACTTCCAATTTCAATTAGATATTATTTTCATCAAAATTCAGAGATTTATGTTGAATTTAGATATCAAGGTAAATCTAATATGAAAAAAGAGCAAGGAAAAGTATTTGCTGATTTCATTATTTTTGGAATGTACGCAGTTCGTTCTTTGCCAGTGGGACTTTCTGTAAATCAACTTTATACTCTTTCATTTTCTGATATAGTTGAAGCAACTCGAGAAAGTTTGCCTTGGGAATATACTGATATCGAAAATTATTTGTATGATGGTTCTTTACAAATGGTTGGTTTTATTCGGGAAAAACTAGAAAAAATGATACATGTTGATGATGCTTGTTACGACGGCGAGCAAAATCCTGTAAATATTTCTGACGGAAAACCAAGAAAGGAATTTGCAAAAGATGGTGGAGTTTCTTTGGATTCTGCCGGTTTTGTAAAATGGATTGTTGATGGCCTTGTTATGCCAATTGCTGGAAGTAACTTAGAATTAGAACCTTTGAAAACGCCAACTGTAACATTAAGAACAGGTTCTAGAGCAGATGCTCTTTCAGATAAATACAATTTGTATTTTAGTCTTGATTGGACAAGAAATTTAGCAGCTGCTTATCTTTCTGTAACTTCTGGTAATAATTATACGTTTAAAAATTCGGGATGTGAGGTTAGGATTACGCCTTTTGCTTCTCAATTGACAACTGACGGAGTTAAATCTGTTCCTGTATATATTTCTGATTCTGGATATTCTTCGGATGCTTTAAAAGCATTATTCTATATTCTAGCTGTTACAGAGCGGGATAGATTTTATCTTGGTGCTATAAGAGAAACTGGAGAAATGGATCCGGAAAATATATTCTACAACCGCAGTGTTGCATTTTTTCCATACTTTGATGCCAACGGATTTTTTGATGTTGCTGTTTTTGAGGATGGTAAAGAAATGTCAATTGAGCAGTTCATGGCGCAAAATCCTAATGTATTTGTAAACTTAGTTCGTTTACGTTCTTCAGAGAGGTTTTTCCCTCAATAATTTAGGTGAGCTATGAAAACCAAATTTATTTATTTTTTTCTGATAGTTTTTGCTTCTTCACTTTGGGCAAATTCGTCAGATAATTTTGTATTTTCCTCTTTCTACGAAGAAAATAATTTTAAAGAATCTGGTAGTTTCCAGTTGATTAAAGACATTCAATTAGATTTAGAAAAAGGATTTTATTCTTTAGTAATTGAAAAAGCAAATCAACTCGAAAAACAATATCCAAATTCTAGATTTCTTCAGCAATCAAATCGAAGCAAAGCTGAAGCACTTTATTTTCTGGGTAGAAAACAAGAAGCAAAAATCTTGCTTAAAAAATTAGATTTTCACGGTGATTCAGAGTATATAAAAGGTCGACTTTTATTTGATGAACAAAAATATTCTGAAGCTGTAAAATCTTTTTATACAAGTGCAAAGTTTTTTGAAAATTCCTCAATGTTAAATGAAAGATATTTTTCTTGTCTTTATTATTCAGCAAAATCTTTCAATCTACTTGGAGAATACAAAAAATCCTTGCCAATTCTTTTAAGTTTAGTTGAAAAACAAGGATATTCTTCTTATCAAGGTGAAGTTTTTTTCTTGTTGTGTCAAAGTTTTTTTGAACAAAAGGACTTTTTAAAAGTTTGTTCATTGTACGAAAAAACTTCTAAAATTCATTCTTTTATAAACGAAAAATATTTTAGAAAAATTCTTTTAATGACTGCTTCTAGTTACGACGAAATTGAAAACTCTGAAAAAGCTCAAGCTCTTTACACAAAAATTTCTCAAGACTATGAAGTTAATGGTTTAGGAATTTCAGAGTTTTGGGTAAAAAGCGGAATTGAATCTTTTTACGAAAATGATTTTTCTGACACTTTGCGATGTTTTGAAGTTGCAAAATCCACAGAAAATTTAACTGATGATTTACAAGATTTAATTTTATTGTATCAAGCACAAATTAAGGCAAAAACAGAAAATTATTCACAAGGGATAAAATTCTTAGAAAACAATAACATTAAAAATCAAAAATATTTTTATTCTTTGATGTGTGTTTTTTCTGCAAAAGCTAATGATTTTCAAAAAAGTATTTCTTATGGCGAAAAAATTTTGCAAGAAAATTTTGAATTATCTACAGCAGAAGAACAAGTTTTATTTTGGTTTGCGTTTTCACTTTTCAAAACAAACCAAAATGAAAAAGCTATTCAAATTATAAATAGAATTTCAGAAGCAACTTTAGAAAGTCAAACTTTGAAAGCAAAAATTCAGTTTGAAAAAAATAAGGAAATTTCATCAAACGAGTTTGCAAAGATTTTTGAAAAAAATAAAAATTCACAAAATGCTTTTGAAAATTTTGTAATTGAAAATTTAACTTTTGGCAAAACTGATTTTTTAATAAAATCTAATTCTTCAAAAAATCTTTCGTTGCTAGAAAATTCAGAATTAAAAAATTATTTTTTAGGTTTAGCAAATTATCTTGAAGGCAACTGGAATGAATGTATCAAATTTATGAATGAACATTTAAAAGTTTCTAAAGAAAAACAAGACTTTGCAAAATTCTACAAAGCTTATTCACTTTTTATGCTCCAAGAAAATAAAATTTCTTATGAATTATTTTTGGAAGCACAAAAAACTCTTCCTAAAGAAGCTAAATTTCAATCTTTATATTTTGCTAGTCAATGTGCATTGGCGCTTTACAACCAAACTTCAGAAAATGTCTGGCTAGAAAATGCAATTTCTTCTGGCGAACTTGCTTGTAAAGTTTCAGTAGATGAAAGTAAAAAATTAGATACTTTAATTTTATTATCTCAACTTTATTCATTAAATTCTGATTATGAAAAAGCAGTTTCTTTAATCGAACCTTATACAACTAAAAAAGACGAAACATCTTTAAAGTGTTTATATGTTCTTGCGTCTTTACATAAACAATCAGGAAATATTGAAAAGGCAGATGAAGTTTATCATATTTTAGCAAATCGTTGGCCTCAAACTGAAATTGCTCAAGAATCACTTTTTATGCAAGGACAATTGTTTTTTGAAAATAACAAATGGGGTGAATCTGCTGATAGATTTTCAACTTATAGAAAAAGCTATCCTAAGGGAAAATTTTATTTTCAAGCTTGTTTTTACAACGGAATGGCACTTAAAAATTTAGGCAACGATACTTTGGCAATTCTTTTATTGGAAGAAAGTGCTAATTCAAATAAACAAAATGAACTTTCATTTATTTCTCTTGTAGAATTGATGAATTTGTATCGTCAAAAAGGCGATTACGAAAATGCTGTAAAAACTGGAACTTCACTTTTGAAAAACTATCCAGAACAAGCAAAAGAAAAAAATATCAAAAAAACGATTGAAGAAATTTCTTATCTTGCTTCAGGAGAAAGTGAAAAAACTGCTGGATTTATGACAACTTTCATCAATGAAGGTAGAATGACAACTTTAACAGGACGAAAAGCAGGTTTTGAAGTTGCAAAAAGTTATATTTCTGTTCCTTCAACAAAGGAAGAAGGCGCAAAACTTTTGCAAGAATTTATTTCTATAGTGGAAAAATCATCTACAAAAAATGAAGAAATTGAAAATCTTGCAAGTGCTTATTATCTTATTGGAGCTTATTATCGCGAAAAATTGGATTATCAAAAAGCAAGTTCAAACTTTTTGCTTTCGGCTCAAAATTATGCTTCATTTGATAATGAATTTTCTGCTAGAGCTTTGTACGGCGCAATAGAATCTTTTGACTGTAATTCAAATTTTGCAGATAGCAAACAAACATATTTTACTTTGAAAGAAAAATATCCACAATCTCACTGGACTCAAAGAGCTTATTCAGTAGTTTTAGAATATTTGTAATAGGAGTGATAATAACATGAAGAAATATTTCTTATTTTGTATATTATTTTTAATTAGTTTTTCAGTTTTTTCTCAAGAAATTATTGAAATGCCTGATGTTACAACTACAATTTCAGGAAATGAACAAGAACTTTTAAAAGATTCTTTGCCAGATTTTTCTGATATTTTGCCAGTTGAAGAAGATTTTTTGCCAGAACTTGAAACTAATCTTCCAAAAGTTGAATCTGAACAAGAAGCAAAATTAACTCAAGATTCTAGTTTTGAAGATTTTACTTATTTCGAAGGCAAAATTGGTGGTGGATTTCCTAATTTGTTTTTAGGTGATTTTGCCCTAAGTCGTTCAGAAAAAAATAATTATTTTAACTTTGAGTTTTTTCACGAAACTATAAATGGTTACGGACTCAAAGAAAGTAGCAAAGGTTTTTTCAATAACGAAACAAATCTTAATTTGGACGGAACTATAAATTTTTCTCAGAATTTTAATTTGGATTTTTTGGGTGAATATTCAATTTATCAATTTGGATTACAAAGTTTAAGTCCAGTTTTTTATTCTACAAATTTGCAACAAGGAAATCTTGATTTAACTTCAAATTTTATTTGTAGTGACAGTTTGCAACTTTACGGAAAAATTGATACAGAATATTCATCTTGGTTTGCAAGTTTTATTCCTTCTACAGAAAATTCTGATTTACAAGCTGATATTTTACGCTTTGCTTTTGCTCCAAGATTGGGAATTTCTGGGAATGCTGGAATTTTTACTTGTTATTTTGAAGGTGGATACAATTTATTTTATTCAACAGGAAATTTAGAATCTATTATTCATCGTGGTGATTTATTCTACTATATGGATTTTAGACTTGGTGATTTTCTACTTGCATCCGATGTAGGATTGGTTTTTATTGATAAGAAAATTTTTGTTCCATTCTCTGTAGGTTTAGAATTTACTGGAAAAGTAGAATTTTCTCTTTTAGGTGGATTAAAATCATTTTCTACAGATGTATTTGAATTAGAAAAAAATCCAATTTTGTTTGATGATGTAAAAATTACAGAACAAAATATGTGGTTTGCAAATTTAGATTTTATGTTCCCTTTGGGAAGTTTTATGGAAAACAATATCAAAGTTAATTTTGCTTTGCCAGCTTGGGATTCAAAAATTATTTTGCCAGATTATTCTAAGGTTGATGAAAAAATAGGATTGTATTTGACAAATGAATTTAGTTTTCCAATTCTTACAAGTGAATACGATTTGTTATTCTACTTTGAAAAATCTCAATTAAATTTATCTTGGGATGCTTGGTGGCTCGATTTCCCAGAAAATCTAGGAATTGCACCACAAGAATTTTCTGTACAATATTCTTTTGTTCCTACAAAAAATAACTGGGGATTTTCTTTGTGGACTTCAATGAATCTTGGTGGAAATAGAGAAATTTTAGGAGATTTAATTCCTAACACAGGTTTATCATTCTATATCCGTAGTGAAAAATCATTTAAATTCACTTTTGAATTAGATGATATGGTTAAATTATTCACAGGAACAGAACGAACCTTGTACGGTAATTATTCACAAAAAAGCGGAAGTGCATCAATTTTTGTATCTTTTTACTTGTAGAAGTTTTATAAATATATAGAAAATTTTTATTTTGGGGGAAATTAAATGTTAGAAATTCTTAAAAGTGGTGGATTTTGGATTATACCAATTATTTTAAGTGCAATGGTTGCAACTTTTATCATTATTGAAAGATTGATTTATTACAAATCAATTGAAAAAAATGAAAAACAGGTTCTAACTGATATCAAAGATTTAGTTAAGAAAAGAAATTTTAATGGTGCTAAAGAATATTGTAGAGCAGTGGGAACTCCTTTAACTGCAATTTTAGGAAAAGCAATTGATTTACGCACTTTGCCAATTTCAGAAATTAGAGAAGGTGTTACAAACGAAGCAACTTTGCAACTTCCAAAAATGGAACGATTTTTAACTACACTTGGAACAATTGCAAATGTTTCAACTTTGCTTGGTCTTTTGGGAACTGTTACAGGAAATATCGAAGCCTTTGGTGTTTTAGGTTCTGGTGCAAGTATGGGGGATCCAGCTTTGTTGGCTGGTGCAATCGCAGAAGCTCTTGTTACAACTGCTGCAGGTCTTGTTGTTTCTATTCCTTCTATTATTTTTCACAACTTTTTTGCTTCTAAGGTGAACAAAAAAATGATTCAAATGGAAGGTTTTGGAGCAGACTTAATTCTCTTAATCGAAAAATTGAAATCAGAAGGTCAAGCATGATAACTCGTCGTTCTTTAACTTCAAAATCTTCTGGAGCAACAGTAGACTTAATTCCAATGATTGATGTTGTTTTTCAGTTGATTTTGTTTTTCTTGGTTTCAACAACTTTTGCTATTCTTCCAGCAATTTCTGTAAAATTACCTTCTTCAGAAACTGCCGAAGGTGCATCATTTGATTCTATAACAATTACTGCTCAAACAAATGGAACAATTTGGTTTAATGATACAAAAGTTTCTCTTGAGGAACTTGAAACAACTTTATCAAATTTTGATACTGGGGAAGTTGAAAAAGCAACATTTCCAATCATGTTAGAAGCTGACGAAATGGTAACAAACGGAACTATCGTAAAAATATTTGATGTGTTACGAAAAGCAGGCTTTTCAGCTGTAAATTTAAGGACAACTGCTCTTGATTAATTCTAAAGTATTTATTTCACAAAAAAATAGAGACTCTTTAAGTTTTGCATTAACTTGTGTATTTTATGTAATTTTGCTTATTTGTTTTGCAATTATTCCTGTTTCAAAACAAAAAAAATATACAGAAATTTCTGTGCAACTAAGTTCTCCTGTTCAAAAACCAGTTGAAAAAAAGGTCGAAAATATAATTCCTCCTGTAATTGAAAATCCTCAAATAAAAGTGAAAGAACCTGTTGCCAAAACAGAAGAAAAAGTTGTAGAAAAGCCTGTTGAAAAAATTGTCGCAAAAACAGAACCAAATCCGGTTACTAAAATAGAACCTAAACAAACAGAAGTAAAGAAAACCGAAAATTCTTCTACAAAAAATCAAAGTGCATCACAGCAACAAACACAGCCAAAACAACAAACTGTGCCAGTTCAAGAGAAAGTACAACCTCAGCAAACTGTTACAAAACGAGAAGTTGTTTATCAAAAAAGCATTGAAGAACTTATGGCAGAAAATGCTCAAAAGAAAAAATCAAATGCCACTTGGGACGATAGTATTTTTGGTGAAGAAGGGCAAAGTTCTTCTTCTCAAAGTTCAAATTCTTCAGTCTCATCAAATAATACAACTCAAAATATTGTAACAAATACTTTTGAAGGTTTTGCAGGTTCTTCTTCTGAAAGTCAAAGCGTACAAACTGCTTCTGAAAGTAGATTTTCTGAAAGTTCAAATAATTCAGTTTCTTCTTCAACATCTCAAGCATTGAATAAAATTTCTTCAACAAAATTTGTTGCAAAAAACAGTTCAGACACAATTGTTTACGAAACTTCTGGAGTTCAAACTTCAAGATTATTGATTTACCCATCTGAACCTTCGATTGTAATTCCCGAATCTTTGGAAAATAAAATCGAAAGAACTAAAACTGTAAGAATAAGTTTTGTTGTTACTGCTGAAGGTAAAGTAAATTCTAAAACTATCAGTATTGAGCCTGTTGGAAGTCTAATTCCTGAGCTTGAAAGAGAAATTAAGGCACAAATTGCATTATGGCGCTTCGAAAGTGGAAAAAGTGATGGACAGGCTACCTTTAATTATAGTATAAATGTAGAGTGATAAAACAAATAGAAGCTATAGCATTTGATATTGATGGAACTCTTTACTCTGATATGAGTTTGTACATAAGGATTTTGCCTTATTTTCTAAAAAGGTTGCCTTTCTTCCTTGCGTATAATCGAGCAAGAAAGATTTTACACAGAACTGCACCTTTGGCAGATTTTTATGAATATCAAGCTCGTCTTTTAGCAGAGGAATTAAAAATCGATTCAGCTAAGGCAAAACAAATGATTCAAGAAAATGTTTACGATGGAATGAAGCCTTTTTTCAAAAAAATTAGGACTTTTAAAGGTGTTCATAAGTTATTTGAAGAATGCAAGAAACAAAATCTTAAAATTGGAATTCTTTCTGATTTTCCGCCAGAACAAAAAGGTGATATTTGGGGTTTAGCACCTATGTGTGATGTAATTATGGGCTCTGAAGAATGTGGAGCATTAAAACCTTCAATATATACCTTTGGTTCTTTTGCGAAAGCTCTAGGAGTTAAACCAGAAAAAATTTTATATGTTGGAAACAGTATTCGTGCAGATATAACAGGTGCTAAACGGGCAGGAATGAAAACTGCCTATATAATGCCTTTTTGGCGAAAACTTTTTAATAGAAAATTAAAACAATCTGATATTTCATTTAAAAACTATCGCCAATTACTTAAAATTATGTTAAAATAGAATAGTATAAATGTTTTTGGGTGGGATTTTATGATAACAGTATTGATTTCTCTTCTTGTTTCTTTACTTGTAGTTTGCGGTTTTAGGTATCTTGATAGAAATAATCGTTCAGTTGAAAAAGTAAAAAAATACACAGATAAGATTAAAGCCGAGTTTGACACTTATTTTGGTAACCAACAACAAGAATTGAAAAATAAAGCTTTAGACTTAGATGTTCAAAAAACACAAGCAATTGCGTCAGTTAAAAGTTTACAAAATCTTCAAAAAGAATTTACCGAAAAAAAGAATACTTTAGATTCTCAAATTTCAGAAATTGCTAAAATGGGCGAAAAAATTTCTGGTTACGATAAATCCTTAAAAGAATTAACTCAGATGTCTTTGGCAGTTGAAGAAAATCTTGAAAAAATCAAAAAAGAAGCAGGAATAATCGATAAATTAGATTCAAAACTTACTGAACAGAAGAAGCTTTTAGATGCACTTGAAAAACGAATTCCTGCAATTGAACAAAATTTTAATAACAAAAACTCAGAAACATTAAGCTCTATTGGAAAAAATCTTTTAAACGAATACAAAGAAAAAATTGAAGAAATTAAATTCACAACAACAGAAGCAATCAAACGCAACGAAGAAATTATTTCTCAAATCACAGATTCTTTTGATAATGTTTTTGCTACGGCAGCTCAAAAAGCCGAAAATCTTGAGGCTGTTGCATTCCAAAAATTAAAAGAAAAATCTGAAGAACGAGCATTAAAATACAAAGAACTTGCTGACGAAAACAATAATAAGCTAAAAGAAAGTATAAAATCTGATATTTTAACAACACAAGACCAATTAAAATTTGTTCAGTCAGAAACAAAAATTCTTTCTCAAAATCTGGCACAGGAATTAGAAAAAGCAAATTTAACCCTTGATTCGTTAAAAACAACTTACGATTCTGAACTTGCTCAAATTAAGACAGAAACAAAAAGCAAAATTGATGATATGAAACAAGATTCTTCTAGCCAAATTGCAATGTTAAAGCAAGAATCTATTTCACAAATTTCACAATTAAAAGAAGATTCTACTAAAGAGATTTTACAAATTAAAACTGAAACTAATCAAAAAATTGATGATATACGACAAGACTCTTCTAGCCAAATTGCAATGTTAAAGCAAGAATCTATTTCACAAATATCACAATTGAGAGAAGATTCTAGTAAAGAAATTTTACAAATTAAAACTGAAACTAATCAAGAAATTGATAATATACGAC